>VHBP01000003.1 GCA_016871915.1 Gemmatimonadota bacterium | reverse complement strand
ACTACAAGTTCCCGTTCTTCATGGAGTGCACCCTTCCCAAGTGGAAGCCGGTGCACCTCGGCGGGTTGGAGATCGATCTCTCCCCGAGCAAGCATGTGGTCTTCCTCGTCTTCGGGAGCGCGATCCTCTTCCTGATGATGCTGATGGTCGCGCGGTCGCATCGGCGCGCGATGGCGAAGGGCGGGGTGCCGGCCGGCGGCGCGAACGCGATCGAGGCGATGATCCTCTACATCCGCAACGAGGTCATCCTCCCGAACGTCGGCCATCACGGCGAGGGGTTCGTCCCCTATCTGCTCACGGCCTTCTTCTTCATCCTCACGCTCAACCTGCTCGGGCTCGTCCCGTACGGCGCGACGGCGACGGGGAACATCTCCGTGACGGCGACACTCGCGATCCTGACCTTCCTCACGGTCGAGGTCGCGGGGATCCGTGCGAACGGCTTCGGCTATCTCAACACGATCTTCTACTGGAACAACGAGCTGCCGGCGGCGATGCGGCCCGTGATGTTCCTCATCATGAGCCCGGTCGAGATGATCGGGAAGCTGACCAAGCCCTTCGCGCTCGCGATCCGTCTCTTCGCGAACATGACGGCGGGGCACATCGTCGTGCTCGCGCTGATGGGGCTGATCTTCGAGTTCGGGAATCTGATCTCCGGCGCGCCGCTCCTCATGGCGACGATGATCATGGTGCTTGAGCTCTTCGTCGCCTTCCTGCAGGCCTTCATCTTCACCCTCCTCTCGTCGGTCTTCATCGGCCAGATCCGCGAGGCGCACCACTAGCAGCACCCGCAGGACCCTGTTGGACCCGTTCCACCCCGTACCCCGGCGAGTGTCCGGGGGAGGTCCGTTGGGTCGCGAGACCCGATGACGGACGGCGCCGACCGGCGCGCAGGACCACGCAGGACCAGAACTCTTTCGAGGACAGTACCATGGCGTTCTTCCCGCTTCTCCAGGAGGCCGCGCAGACGGCTTCGAACAGCAACGGCCTCGCCCTCATCGGCGCCGGCCTCGGTGCCGGCCTCGCCGTGATCGGCGCGGGCATTGGCATCGGCAGCATCGGTGGCAAGGCGGTGGAGGGCATCGCCCGTCAGCCTGAGGCCACCGCCAAGATCCAGACCGCGGCGCTCATCCTCGCGGCGCTCATCGAGGGCGCGGCCCTCTTCGGCGTCGTCGTCGCGTTCCAGATCCAGGGCAAGTTCTAACTCCCGTTAGTCGCGTGGGCGGCGGTGCTCGCACCGTCGCCCACGCCTGACGCGGCCCTCGGGCCGCCCCTTCCTTTCCAGCCCATGCGCGCTCCGCTCCTCGCCTCCGCCCTGCTCGTCCTCACCGCCACGCCGGCCTTCGCGTCCGCCGAGGCGGGGGCCAAGCCCAGTCTCCTCGACCCGCACCTCGGGTTGATGACCTGGACGATCATCGTCTTCGTCCTCCTCCTCCTCGGGCTCAAGACGTTCGCCTTCGGCCCGATCCTCGAGGCGGTCCGCGGCCGCGAGCAGGCGATCGCCGATGCGATGGCCGCCGCCGAGCGCGATCGCACCGAGGCCGCCAAGCTCGTCGCCGAGCAGAAGGTGGCGATCGAGGCGGCGCGCAACGAGGCGCAGCGCTACATCGCGGAAGGCCGCGCGACGGCCGAGACGATGCGGAACGAGATGGTCGAGCAGACCCGCAAGCAGCAGACGGAGATGATCGAGAACGCGCGCAAGACGATCGAGGCCGAGCAGGCCTCGGCGATCGCCGCGCTCCGCCGCGAGGCGGTGGATCTCGCCCTCGCCGGCGCCGGGAAGCTCATCGGGCAGAAGCTCGATGCCGCCGCCGACCGTCAGCTCGTCGAGCAGTATCTCACGACGTTGAGGTCGAACTGATGCGCGAGGTCTCGATCGCGCGGAACTACGCCGAGGCGCTCCTCACCCTCGCCACCAAGGGGCGATCGCGTGAGGCCTGGGGGACGGTCATCGATGCGCTGGGCGACGCGGTGGCGAGCGTCCCGACGCTGCGCACTGTGCTCGACAATCCGCGTGTGACGGAGGCGCAGAAGACACAGCTCCTCCGCGCTGCCCTCGGCGGGATCGCCGCGCCGACCTTCGTGCGCTTCGTCGAGAAGCTCGTCGCCAACCGCCGGCAGATGCTCCTCCCGTCGATCGCGACGGAGTATCACAACCTCCTCGACGAGGCCGAGGGCCGAGTGCACGCCCGCGTGACGGTCGCGCGCGAGGCCGATGCCGCGCTGCGCGACGCGATCGCCGCGGCGCTCTCCAAGGCGCTCCAGAAGACCGTCGTCCCGCATGTGACCGTCGATCCGCGCATCTTGGGCGGGGTCGTGGTGCGCGTGGGTGACACCGTGATGGATGGGTCGGTGCAGCGTCGCTTGAGCCGACTCCGCGACCGCCTCGTCGCCGGCCGCTGAACGATGTCGGCCGGTCCTGTCCAGGTCCGCATCGTCCCCAAGCCCTGGGGGCATGAGACGATCTGGGCGCACACGGAGCACTACGTGGGGAAGGTGCTCCATATCAAGGCGGGGCATGCGCTCTCGCTCCAGTATCACAATCAGAAGGACGAGACGATCCATCTTCTGCGCGGGGAGATGATCTACCGCATCCAGCAGGGGGAGCAGCTCGTCGAGGTGACGCTGAAGGCGGGGGAGAGCTACCGGAACACGCCGGGGACCATCCATCAGATGGAGGCCGTCACCGACTGCGATGTGCTCGAGGCGTCGACGCCGCATCTGGATGATGTGGTCCGCCTCAACGATCGCTACGGCCGCGAGGGGACCTCCGCGCCGTGAAGGTGATCATCCCGCTCGCGGGGAAGGGGACGCGGCTCCGGCCGCATACCCACACCGTGCCGAAGCCGATGCTCAAGGTGGCCGGCAAGCCGGTGATGGACTATGTGATGGATGACGTCGCGAAGCTCACCGGCGTGACCGAGGTCGTCTACATCACGGGGCATCTCAAGGAGGCGGTCGAGCGCCATGCGCGCGGCGCCTATCCGATCCCCGGCGTCTTCATCGAGCAGAAGGTCCAGGATGGGACCGCGGGGGCGATCGCCCTCGCCAAGGCGCAGGTGGACGCGCCGGTGCTGATCATCTTCGTCGACACGATCTTCGACGCCGATCTCTCGGTGATCGAGGGGTGCGAGGACGACGGGATCATCTGGACCAAGGAGGTCGAGGACTACCAGCGCTTCGGCGTGGTGGTGGCCGACGCCAACGGCCATATGACGCAGATCGTCGAGAAGCCGTCGACGCCGATCTCCAAGCGCGCGAACATCGGGCTCTACTACATCAAGAACTGGCAGCTCCTGTACGAGGGGATCGCGCATGTGCTCGCGCAGCCCGCGAACAAGGGGGAGTTCTACCTGACCGATGCCTTCCAGTACATGATCGAGCGCGGGGCGAAGATCCGCGTGATCGATGTGGAGGGGTGGTATGACGCTGGGAAGCTCGACACCCTGCTCGAGACCAATCAGGTGATGCTGGAGAAGGGGCGCGCCGAGCGGCCCGCGAAGGTGCCGGCGGGGGTGGCGATCATCGAGCCGGTGCGGATCGAGGCGGGGGCGACGGTGCGCAATGCGACCATCGGCCCGAACGTCGTGATCCCCGCGGGGAGCACGGTCACCGACTCGACGCTGCGGGATACGATCCTCGGGACCGGGACGACGGTCACCGGGTGCACGCTGCACACCTCGATGATCGGGGATGCGTGCCATGTGGAGGGGGTTACGGGGGCGGTCGTTCTTGGCGACCATTCGGAGGTTCGCCGCAGCTCCTGAGCCGAAGTTGAGGTCCCCACCCCCCACCCGTGGACCCGCACGTGACCGACCAGCTTCATCGCCGTGACCTGCTGAAGCAGGCCCTCGCCACCGGTGCCGGCCTCGTCGCCGCTGGGGCGCTGACCCCCCTCCCCGCGATCGCCGAATCGATCACCGCCGCCACCGCCCCCGATGCGGTGCCGGAGCGGCCGGCGGGGGCGAAGACCATGAAGGGGGTGCCCTTCTCGCGGCATCCGGTGGTGCGCTTCGCGATCGTCGGGACGGGGCTCCGCGGACGGAGCATCCTCTCGGAGCTCCTCGCGATCGATGGGGTGAAGATCGTCGCGGTGGCGGACATCGCCCCGGAGAAGGCGGCGCGCGCGGTGAAGATGTGCACCGACGCGGGGCAGGAGGCGCCCGCGGTCTACACCAATGGCGAGCGAGATTACGAGCGCCTCGTGCAGCGCGACGACATCGACTACGTCTATACCGCCACGCCGTGGGAGTGGCATGTACCGGTGCTCCTCGCCGCGCTGAAGGCAGGGAAGCACTGCGGCGCCGAGTGCCCCGTGGGGGCGACGCTCAAGGATCTCTGGGCACTGGTGGATGCGAGCGAGCAGGCGCAGCGCCACTGCATGCAGCTCGAGAATTGCAACTACGGCTACAACGAGATGTTGGTGAACCGCCTCGTGCACGACGGGGTGCTCGGCGAGGTGCTCTACGGGAGTGCGGCGTATCTACACGATCTGCGCGCGATCCTCTTCGAGAACCGCGACGAGGGGCTCTGGCGGCGCGCCTGGCATACGAAGATGGATGGGAACCTCTACCCCACGCATGGGCTCGGGCCGGTGGCGTGGTACATGGATCTGAACGCCGGGGACCGGATGACCTATCTGGTCTCGATGAGCACCCCGGAGCGGGGGCTCACGCTGCATCGTGAGCAGACGGTCAAGGATAGGACCGATCCCAAGTGGCAAGAGAGATACATCACGGGGGACCTCAACTCCTCGCTGATCATGACGGCGAAGGGGCGGAACATCCTGCTGCAACATGATGTCTCGAACCCGCGTCCCTACTCGCGATTGAATGGGGTGCAGGGGACGAAGGGGGTGTTCGAGGATTATCCGGCGCGCATCTATGTGGAGGGGCAGGCGGGTGGGGAGCGCTTCGGCCCGATCGACCGCTTCAAGCAGACGCATGAGGATCCCCTGTGGACGCGCGTCGGGGAGCTCGCGCGGAAGAAGGGGGGGCATGGCGGGATGGACTTCATCATGGCGTACCGCTTGGTGGAGTGCATGCGCGAGGGGCTCGTCCCCGATTTGGACGTCTACGATGCGGCGAGCTGGAGCGCGCCGATGCCGCTGAGTCAGATGTCGGTGGCCAAGGGAAGTGCGCCGATGCAGTTCCCCGACTTCACCCGCGGTGCCTGGCAGAGGGCCAAGTAGATGCGCCTCGTCTCCCTCGATTGGATCGTCATCGTCGTCTCGTTGTTGATCGCCTTCGTGCCGGCACTGATGATGGCGCGTCGCGCGGGGCAGAACACCGAGGAGTTCTTCACGTCGGGGCGCGCGGCGCCGTGGTGGTTGATCGGGATCTCGATGGTCGCGACGACCTTCTCCACCGATACACCGAACCTCGTGACCGACCTCGTGCGGCAGGGCGGGGTGGCGGGGAACTGGGCCTGGTGGGCCTTCCTCCTCACGGGGATGGCGACGGTGATGTTCTACGCGCGGATGTGGCGACGCTCGGGGGTCCTCACCGACCTCGAGTTCTATGAGATCCGCTACTCCGGACGTGCGGCGAGCCTCGTGCGCGGCTTCCGCGCCGTGTACCTCGGGCTCGTCTTCAACGTGGTCATCATGGCCACGGTGAACCTCGCGGCGGTGAAGATCGCGAGTATGCTCCTCGGGTGGGAGATGGAGCGTACCCTCCTCTGGTGCGCGGGGCTCAACATCGGCTTCGCCGCGATCTCCGGGCTCTGGGGGGTGCTGGTGATCGACCTCATCCAGTTCGGGATCGCGATGACGGGGGCGTTCGCGGCCGCCTACTTCGCCTTGCAGCGTCCCGAGGTCGGTGGGCTCGCGGGACTCTTCGCCAAGCTCCCGGCGGAGAGCTACGCCTTTCTCCCCGATAGCTCGAACCCCGCGACCTTCCTCACGATCTTCATCCTCCCGCTCACGGTGCAGTGGTGGTCGGTCTGGTATCCGGGTGCGGAGCCGGGGGGCGGGAGCTATATCGCGCAGCGGATGCTCGCCTCCAAGAGCGAGAAGGACGCGCTCCTCGGGACGCTCTTCTTCAACGTAGCGCACTATGGGATGCGCACCTGGCCCTGGATCATCGTCGCGCTCTGCTCGATCCTCGTCTTCCCGACGCTACCGGAGATCGCGCAAGCCTTCCCGAACGTCCCGGCGAATCTCATCGGCCACGACATCGCCTATCCGGCGATGCTGACCTTCCTCCCCGCAGGATGGCTCGGGCTCATGATCGCGGGGCTCCTTGCCGCCTACGTCTCGACGATCGTCACCCATCTCAACTGGGGGACGTCGTATCTCGTCCATGATTTCTATCGGCGCTTCGTGCGCTCGGACGCGACGGAGCGGCACTACGTGCTCGTCGGGCGACTCGTGACGGCGGGGCTGATGCTCGTCGCCGCCTTCGTGACGCGGTACATCAATACCGCTTCCACCGGCTTCACCCTCCTCCTTTCGATCGGGGCGGGGACGGGGCTCCTCTATCTCCTCCGTTGGTACTGGTGGCGCGTGAATGCGGCGGCGGAGATCGCGGCGATGGTCGCCTCCTTCGGCACGGCGATCGGCTTTCATCTTGCCAAGCTGCAGGGCACGGCGATCACGGGGACGACCTCGCTCCTCGGCACCGTGGCGGTGACGACCATCGTCTGGATCGCGGCAGCCTATCTCGGGCCGCAGACCGATGCCAAGGTGCTCGAGTCGTTCTATCGGCTGGTGCGTCCCGCAGGCCCCGGATGGGCGAAGGTGCGCGCGGCGACGGGGCTCCCCGCCTCGAGCGACTCGATCCCACAGGCGATGCTCGGGTGGGTGGCGGGGATCTTCCTCGTCTATGGGGCGCTCTTCGGTGTCGGGGCGACCCTCGCGGGGAACACCACACTCGCGCTCACCTGGCTCGGCGTCTTCGTGGTGAGTGGGGTGGGGGTTCTCCGGGTGCTGCAGGGGTTCTGGCGCCCGATATCGGCGCGGTGAGTCAGGTGCGGTGGCTTCGATGAGCGCGGTGCGGCCTACTGCGCCTCGCGCGACCACCGCGGTGATCCTCGCGCGCGGGCTCGGCACGCGGATGCGCGCGGACGAGGTGACCACCCTCACCCCGGAGCAGGCGGCTGCGGCCGCCGCAGGGGCGAAGGGACTCATCCCGATCGCGGGATTCCCGCTGCTCGACCATGTCTTGAGCGCGCTCGCCGATGGCGGGGTGACCGACGTGATCTTCGTCGTGGCGCCGGGGGAGTCGGCGATCCGACAACGCTATACGCGTGAGGTGGCGCCCGAGCGCCTCCGGGTGCACTTCGCCGAGCAGGTGGAGCCCAAGGGGACCGCCGACGCGCTGCTCGCCGCGCGCGAGGTGGTGGAGGCGGTCGCACCGCACGATGCCCAGGGGCGCGCGCACCTCCTCATGTGCAACGCGGATAATCTCTATCCCGCCGAGGCGGTGTCGATGTTGGTTGGGGCGGCGGGACCGGCGCTCGTCGCCTTCGATGCCGCGAGTCTCGTGACGCAGGGGAACATCGAGGAGACGCGCGTCCATGCGTTCGCCCTGCTCGACGTCTCGCCGGATGGCGTCTTGCGCGAGATCGTCGAGAAGCCGGCGCCGGGTCACCCGCTCCGTCGCTCGGCTGCGCGCTGGGTCTCGATGAACCTCTGGCGCTTCACCACCGAGATTTTCGTCGACTGCGCGGCGGTGCGTCCCTCACCGCGGGGCGAACTCGAGCTCACCGATGCGGTACGACGCGCGATGCGGCGGGGCACACGGTTCGTCGCGCCTGGGGTACGACTCCCCGTGCTCGATCTCTCCCGGCGAAGCGATGTCCCGGCGGTGGAGGCGCGCCTCGCGGGTCGCGTCCCGCGGCTCTGAGCGGCGACGCATCGGTATCGCGTCATGCCTGAGTCGCGTGCGCTCTTCGTCCCCGGGCGGATCGAGCTCTTCGGCAAGCATGTCGACTACGGCGGAGGGCCCTCGCTGACCTGCGCGGTGGACCTCGGCATCCACGCCGAGATCACCCCAATCGATCGCCCCTTCCTCGAGATCGAGGATGACTCGACCGGCCGGCGTGCGCGCGTCCCGCTGCGCCGCGATGCGCGGACGGGGAGCGCCCATGGTGGGGCCTACATCGCCGTGGTGGTCCGACGGATGTCCCGCGACTTCGCCCCGCTCAAGGTCGGCGTGCGGATCCGTTCGACGAGCGATCTCCCGCGCTCCTCGGGCCTCTCGAGTTCGAGCGCCTTCATCACCCTCCTCGTGATCGCTTTGGCCGAGGTGAATGGCCTGCGCTCACGTCGCGTCTGGCGCGACCATCTGCGCACGCCGCTGCAGCTCGCGGAGTATTGCGGGGCTGTGGAGATGGGTGGGCCATACGGGCCATTCCCGGGTGAGCATGGGGTCGGCACGCGTGGAGGGGCGCAGGATCATGTGGCGATCTGTTGTAATCAGGCGGACCGCGTCAGTGCCTTTCGGTATCTCCCCGCGGAGCCGATCGGCTCCGCGGCGTTCCCGGAGTCGTGGACCCTGCTCGTCGGGGTGAGCGGGGTACGCGCGACGAAGACGGCCGGTGCGCGCGATGACTACAACCGGGCCGCGGACCAACTGCGTGGGATCGTCGCGGCCTGGAATCACCTCACCGGGCGCGCGGATCCCTCCTTGCGAAGCGTGTTGAGGTCGAGTCCCGACGCGCCGGAGCGGTTGGCGCAGCTCGCGCGCGGCCTCGACGATCCCGATGGGGCGATCGCTCGGATCGCACAGTTCCGCGCGGAGACGGAGCGGTTCGTCCCTGACGCGCTCACCGCCTTCGCCGCTGCCGATGCGAGCGCCTTGGGGGCGCTCGCGGTGGCGTCGCAACAGGGGGCCGAGGTGGTGCTCCGAAACCAGATCCCGGAGACGATGTTCCTCGCCCGCGCGGCGATGGCCGCCGGCGCGCATGCGGCCTCGGCGTTCGGGGCAGGATTCGGCGGCGCGGTCTGGGCGGTGGCGGATCGGGCGGAGGCCGATACGGTGATCGCGCGCTGGCAGGCGTCCTATGCCGCGGCCTTCCCCGCACAGGCGCCGCGCGGGCAGTTCCTCGCCGTGCGGCCGGTGGCTGGGGTACGATGGCCATGACCCTGCCACCGATGAGTGGCGATCACCGCCCGAAGCTCGGGCGGAACATCACGGTGCTCGCCGCGGCGAGCTTCTTCACCGATGTGGCGAGCGAGATGATCCATCCGCTCCTCCCCGTCTTCCTGAGCACGGTGCTAGGCACTTCGGTCGCGGCGCTCGGTGTGATCGAGGGGATGGCGGAGAGCGTCTCCTCCCTGTTGCGCATCCCAGCGGGCTGGTGGTCAGATAAGACGCGTCGACGGAAGCCATTCGTGGTGATCGGCTATGCGATCGCCGCGGTGGCGCGACCGCTGATCGGGCTCGCACAGGGCGCGGGGCAGGTGCTGGCGATCCGACTCACCGATCGCTTCGGGAAGGGGGTGCGCACCGCGCCGCGCGATGCGCTGATCGCCGAGTCGGTGGCGCCTTCGCAGCGCGGGTATGCGTACGGGTTCCACCGCGCTGCCGATAGTGCTGGGGCCGTCGTCGGACCGTTGATCGCCTGGGTGGTGCTCTCCGCCGGGTGGGTGGAGTTGCGGACCCTCTTCCTCTTCGCCGTGATCCCCGGGGCGATCTCGGTCGCGTTGGTGGGGCTCTTCGTGCGTGAACGCGTCGCCGAGCCGGTGGTGGAGGTCGTGGCGACCGAGGCGCCGCCGCGTCGGCAGCCGGCCCCCTTGGTCTCGCTGGGGACCCCGTTCTGGCGCTTCCTTGTCGCGATCTTCCTCTTCACCCTCGGGGCCTCCACTGACGCCTTCCTGCTGCTCCGTGCCTCGCAGCTCGGAGTGCCGACCGCGGTGCTGCCGATCCTCTGGGCGGCGCTCCATCTGGTGAAGACCTCGTCGACGGCGATCGGTGGGGCGCTCTCCGATCGCTACGGGCGACGGCCGCTCATCCTCGGGGGATGGATGGTGTATGCGGCGACCTACCTCGGCTTCGCGCTAGCCTCGACGGCGTGGCAGGCGTGGGCGCTCTTCCTAGTCTATGGGCTCTACTTCGGTCTCACCGAAGGATCGGAGCGGGCGATGATCGCCGATCTCGTCCCGGCGGCCTCCCGAGGGACGGCCTTCGGATGGTTCAATGCCGCCGTGGGATTGGGGGCGTTGCCGGCGTCCGCACTTTTCGGCGTCGTCTGGCAGGGGTATGGTCCCCCCGCGGCCTTCGTGATGGGGGCGAGCTTCGCCGTGGTCGCGGCGCTCTATCTAGTGCTCGCCGTCCCCGTGATCAGCAGCAACGCGACCCAGGACGCTCGTAGCGCGCGCTGAGCCGTTCGGCGACGAAGGTCGCCTCGTCCATCGGTGCGCGCCCAGGATGGCAGGCGCGGTGATGCGCGAGATAGGTCGCGTAGTCCGGTGCGCCGATGATCCGGCGCACCGTGGCGGCGATTCGCGCGAGCCAGCGACTCATCGCTTCGCCTTGCTCCCGTTGGGACCGATCGTCCGGTCGAAGAGCTCGAGGATGCGGCGATACTCGTCGTGCCAGGAGCTCGGGCGCACGAAGCCGTGGTCCTCCACCGGATAGACCGCCATCTCCCAATCGACCTTCTCGAGTTCGATCAGGCGCTGCGCGAGGTGCACGACGTCCTGGAACTGCACGTTGACGTCGACCATCCCATGCGCGATCAGGAGCGGGTCCGTGAGTCCCTCGGCGAAGTAGAGCGGGGAGGAGCGCTTGTAGGCGAGCGTGTCGTTCTGCGGGAGGTTGAGGATGCGGCCGGTGTAGCCGTGATTGTAGCTCGCCCAATCGGTCACCGAACGGAGCGCCGCTCCCGCACCGAAGTGCTCAGACTTGGTGAAGAGCGCCATCAGCGTGATGAATCCGCCGTACGAGCCGCCGTAGATCCCCACGCGCTCCGGATCAATCCCATAGGTCTTGGCGAGATACTTGGAGCCCGAGACATGATCGTCGAGGTCCTTGCCTCCCATCCAGCGATAGATCCCGGTGCGCCAGTCACGGCCATAGCCGGCTGACCCACGATAGTCGATGTCGAGCACCACGTAGCCGCGCGAGGCGAGAAGGTGGTGGAACATGTATTCGCGCGCATAGTTCGACCACCAGTTGTGCACGTTGTGCAGGTAGCCGGCACCATGCACGAAGATCACCGCGCCCCCGTTGGGCGTGACACCGAAGCTCCTGGGGTCGTAGAGGCGAGCGGGGACCTTCACCCCATCCTCACCATCGAGCTGCACGATCGGCGGCTCCTTCCAGGCGTACGAGCGGAACTCGGTCGTGGTGCTGGTGGTGAGCTGCGCCATCCGACCTTCGCCCACACGCGTGACGAAGAGCTCGGGTGGGGTATTCGCCGCGGAGTAGACCGTCGCGATCACATTCGGATCGACGGGGCTGATGACCGGCGCATGGCCGCCGTTCCCTGTGGTGAGCCGCGTGCGCGCGCCACCGGCAATCGGCATGCGATACGCTTGCTTGGTGAAGGGCGAGGGCTCGCTCGTCACGAGATCGAACGAGGCGTCGTCCGCGCTCCGCGCGGCACCCAGCACCTCCCAACTCCCGCTGGTCAGCGCCTGCTTGCCGGAGCCATCGGCGTTCGCGGTGTAGAGGTGCGCGTAGCCACTCTCCTCAGAGACGAACCAGGCCTTCCCCTGCGGGGTCCACCCGGTGCAGCCGAAGCAGGGGCCATTCACCCACTTCTCGTCCTTGAGCGCATCAACAAGCGTCGTGGCGCCGGTCGCCGAGGCGACCGACCAGAGGTAGCGGTGCTTGAAGTCGGCGGAGACCACGAAGAGCAGTCCGAAGCGGCCATCGTCGCTCCAGTCGCCGAGCTGCGCGCTGCTCACCGCGCTGGAGTCCGGGGCGAGGGTGAGCCAGGTGATCGTCCCCGTCGCGAGGAGGAGGTGCCCGACCTTGGGCGTCCCCTGCACATCGCCGACCTTCGAGCGCCCCGGGATCATCCGCGGATAGCCGTCGGGATTGATGTAGTCGGGGACATCGGAGCCGCGCGCCCCGGTGGCGGGGAGGACGGTGTTGATCAGCGCGCTCTTCCCGTCGGGAGAGATGGCGATCCCCGTGATCCGCTCCGCGGCGGGGATCCAGACGATGGGGAGTCGACGCGACTCCGCCTCGCGCCGACGCGCGGCCTCGAGCGAGTCGGCGGCGAGATCATCGCGGATCGTCTCGAGGAGGTGACGCTGCTGCGCGGCGAGGGCGCCACGCTGCCCGGTCGGCGGCTTGGGCTCCGTGGGGGCAGCCCCCGAGCGGAGATCGGTGAGCTGACGGGTGAGGCCGGTGATCAGGTCGACGGCGAAGAGATTCTGGTCGCGCACATAGAAGACCTCGCGCCCGTCGAGCGAGGGGCGCGCCTCGCTCTCGTTCGCCGCGGTCTGCGTCAGGCGGCGGAGGGTCACGTTGGTGCCGGTGCGGCTTCGGAGCCAGAGATCCCCGTTGGCGTTCACGATCTCACGCACCGCGCTCCCGCGGCTCCCCGGGAGTCGGCGGCCGCTGGCGAGGAGCGGAGCGACCGAATCCATCTGCGCCGCGCTCACGCGCTCCGGCGTGGCCTCGGCGCGCGCGGCCACGCGGTACGGCTCGAGCTCCGCGTTCCACTTCGCGCCAGGCGCGAGCCACTGGAAGTAGATCCACTGGCCGTCGGCGGTGAAGCGCACGTTCTGCGGCTCGCGGCCATAGAGCTCGGGGCCGCGCATGATGTTCTTCACCGAGAGGTCGAAGGGCTGCTGCGCCTCCACGCGGCCGACGGTGATCGTGGCGACGAGGGCACAGGCGAGGCGGAGCGAAGGACGAAAGCGCATCGGTCAGTCGATGTAAGAGGCAGAGGGCTCGGGGATCGTCGTCCCCCGGATGATATGTGGCGTCTCGGTCGAACGCAGTGGGGTGCGCCCTGACAGGACCGACCACCACTCGCGCGCGGAGGCGGCGAGGATCACGAGGACGGCGACCAGGAAGAAGGCGGCAACGCCGGCATCGAGGCGATCGTTGAAGATGAGCCGCGCGGCCGCCGCGGCATTCGCGACTCCCGGTGGGAGTGTGCCTGCATCGAGGAAACCCTGCACCCAATAGGCGTGCGCGATGAATCCGATCTTGGGGTTCGGATCGTGCAGCTTCATCCATCCCGCCGTCATCGTCACGATCACGAGCCAAGCCATCGGGACCACGGTGATCCAGGCGTAGCGCGCCTTCCCCATCTTGATGATGATCGTCGTCCCCACGCAGAGCGCGACGGTGGCGAGCAGCTGGTTGGCGATCCCGAAGAGGGGCCAGAGGGAGTTGATCCCGCCAAGGGGATCGGTCACGCCCTGATAGAGGAAGTACCCCCAGCAGCCGACGAAGAGCCCACTCGAGAGGAGCACCGCGGGATACCACGAGACCCGGCCGAACGGCGCCCAGAGATGTTTGCCGAGGTCCTGGAGCATGAAGCGTCCCACGCGCGTCCCGGCGTCGAGCGTCGTGAGGATGAAGAGTGCCTCGAACATCAGGGCGAAGTGATACCAGAGCCCCATCGCGCTCCCGCCGATCGCGTCGGAGAAGATCTTCGCCATCCCGACCGCGAGTGAAGGCGCGCCACCGGTGCGCGAGAGGAGCGAGCTCTCCTCCACCTGCGCGGCGAGGGCGGTGAGCTCCTCGGGCCTGAGCGTGAACCCCCAGGTGGCGATCACCTGCGCCGCGCTCTCCGCCGTCGTGCCGATGATCCCCGCGGGGGCGTTGATCGCGAAGTAGATCCCCGGCGTCAGCACGCAGGCCGCGATCAGCGCCATCGTCGCGACGAGCGACTCGGTGAGCATCGCGCCGTAGCCGATCATCCGCGCATCGGCCTCATTCTCGAGGAGCTTCGGCGTGGTGCCAGAGGCGATGAGCGCGTGGAAGCCGCTGATCGCCCCGCAGGCGATCGTGATGAAGACGAAGGGGAAGACCTTCCCGGCGAATACGGGCCCCGTGCCATCGATGAATGGCGTCACCGCCGGCATCTGCAGCGGCGGGAGGACGATCAGGATCCCCGCGGCCAGCGCGACGACGACGCCGATCTTCACGAAGGCCGAGAGATAGTCACGCGGCGCCAAGAGGAGCCAGACCGGCATCACCGCGGCCGCGAAGCCGTAGACCATCACCGCGAAGGCGAGTGGGACCGGCGCCAGGGTGAAGAGCGGCCCCAAGGTCGGGTGCTCCGCCGCAAATCGCCCCGCGTAAAGGGCGACGAACAATAAGAGGATCCCGAGTGCGCTCACCTCGAGTACACGCCCCGGGCGCCAATACTTCAGATAGACTCCCATCAGCATCGCGATCGGGATCGTGAGCCCGACCGTCACCACGCCCCACGGGCTCTCCGCGAGCGCCTTCACCACGATCAGCGCGAGCACCGAGATGAGGATGATCATGATCCCGAGTACCGCCACCAACGCGGTGAACCCCGCGACGGGACCGATCTCGTCCTTCGCCATCTGACCGAGCGATTTGCCGTTGCGGCGCACCGAGGCGCAGAGGATCACCATGTCCTGCACCGCGCCGCCGATCACCACGCCGACGATGATCCAGAGCGCGCCGGGGAGGAACCCGAACTGCGCCGCGAGGGTCGGCCCGACCAGCGGCCCCGGCCCCGCGATCGCCGCGAAGTGGTGACCGAAGACGATCCACCGGTTGGTCGGCACGAAGTCGCGCCCATCGGCGCGGAGCTCCGCGGTCGTCATCCGCTGCGAGTCGAGCGCGAAGACCTTCGCCGCGAGGATCTTCGAATAGAAGCGGTAGCCGATGGCGTAGGTGCAGACCGCGGCGGTGAGGAGCCAGGCGGCGTTGATCGTCTCGCCACGCGAGAGGGCGAGGACCGCTAAGGCCCCCGCGCCGACGAGGGAGACGACGGCCCAGATCAGAGCCGAGACCCAACGAGGCATAGGTCGGATGGGGAGAGGGGGAAGGACCCCCTTATCGTAGCCCACGCGCCCCGCCATCGGGAGGGTCGGATTCATGGAGAGGGCCGGGGCGGACGATTAGCTTTCCCCCGTGCTTCAGACCGCTCGCGCCCTCCTCGTGGCCCTCTCGCTCACCGTGCTTGCGGGGGCGCTCGAGGCGCAGTCGCCGTCCGGCGCGCCGCCGGCTGGCAAGGGCGCCCCGGCGAAGGGCACTCCGGTCGTGGTCGGCCCACCGCTCGGCGCCTTCGCCGAGGAGCGGGTGGCCGTGGTGCCGATCCAGAACTGGCGCCCCGACACCACCGGATGGAGTAGGTCGATCGCCTGGGCGCAACTTCGGCTCGCGATCGATTCGGCGCTGACGACCGAGCTGCAGGACCGTGGGATGGGGCGGCGCTGGGTGTATTCGGCGGATGTCGTACGGATCGCGCGGCGGAATCCGACCTTCCAGGGTGATGCCTACGCCCTCGGTGTCGGGCGGTGGCGGGCGATCCTCCCGGAGATCGGGTCACCGATCCCCTCGCCCCTCGCGGACAACCTCCGCTTTCTCACCGCCCTCGGCGACATGCGGCAGGTGCTCGTGCCGGTGGAGTTGCGCGTGGATGGCGAGGTGACCTCGGTGCGACTGGTTCTCGTGGATACGCGAGCCCGCACGGTCCTCTTTGCCGGCGATCTGATCGTGCCAGGGGGCGCGCGCGTCGCCCCGGGCCTAGCCACCCGTCTGGCCGATCTCTTTCTCGAGCCCTGACGGGCTCCTCCTTCTCTCTCGTTCCCTCTGCTGACGTGACCGCCTCCCCCCGCCAAGTGACCCTGATCCCCGGTGACGGGATCGGCCCCGATATCACCGATGCCACCGTCCGCGTGCTCGAGGCGGCGGGCGCGCCGCTCACCTGGGACCGCAAGGTCGCTGGGATGGCGGCGGTGAAGGCGCATGGGGATCCGCTTCCTGAGGCGACGCTCGAGTCGATCAAGCGCACCACGCTCGCCCTCAAGGGGCCGCTCGAGACCCCGGTGGGGAAGGGGTTCCGCTCGATCAACGTCGCGCTGCGGAAGGAGTTCGATCTCTACGCCAATCTGCGCCCGGCTAAGTCGGTGCTGCCGGGGAACCGGTTCCAGGACGTCGACGTGATTCTCGTCCGCGAGAACACCGAAGGGCTCTATGTCGGGATCGAGAACTATGTGAAGGTCGGGGACGATCCGCATGCGATCGCACAGTCGGTGGCCGTGGTCACGCGCAACGGGGCGGAGCGGATCGTGCGCTATGCCTTCGAGCATGCAGTGCGTCATGGCCGGAAGCGCGTGACCCTCGTGCACAAGGCGAACATCCTCAAGTACTCGCAGGGACTCTTTCTCGAGACCGGGCGGAAGGTCGCGGCGGAGTACGAGGGGCGCGTCGCCTTCGACGATAAGATCGTCGATGCGTGCGCGATGGAGCTCGTGATGCGGCCCGAGCGCTTCGACGTGATCGTCACGACGAATCTCTTCGGCGACATCCTCTCCGACCTCACCTCGGGGTTGGTCGGCGGGCTCGGACTCACGCCGGGCGCGAACATCGGCGAGACGGCGGCGATCTTCGAGGCGGTGCATGGCACCGCCCCAGACATCGCGGGGCAGGGGGTCGCGAATCCGACGGCGGTGATGCTCGCCGGGTGTCAGTTGCTCGATCACATCGGCGAGGAGGCGCGCGCCACGCGCCTCCGTGCCGCGATCGAGGCGACGTTGCGCGAGGGGCGCATGGTCACCCGTGACGTCGGGGGCACCGCGACCACCGCCCAGTACACCGATGCGGTGATCGCGAAGCTCTGACTCCTGCCACCTGATCCCTGGTTTGCGTCTCCTCCAGCTCTCCGACGTCCACTTCGGACGGCATGCGATCCCGGTGCAGATCGACGCCGTCACGCATCGGGTGGCCGACGGTCGCTACGATGCCGTGGTGGTCTGTGGGGATCTCACGCAGCGCAACTTTCGCTGGCAGTTCCGAGCGGCGGCGGCGTGGCTCGATCAGCTCCGGGCGCACACGGCGGTGCTCGTCGTCCCAGGCAATCATGATGTGGCGTGGTGGTGGAAGCCGGTGGGGCTCGGGTCGGAGTGGCCCCTCCTGCGCGGCTATCGCAAATGGATCAGCGCGGAGCTCGAGCCCACGCTCCAACTCCCCGGCGTCACCCTCGTCGGGCTCAACTCCTGTCATGGGGTGCGCCCGTATACGCTCACGACACGGGCGCGCGACCTCAGCGTCGTCGGGGCGATCCGGCCGGCGCAGTGGGCCCACGCGCGCGCGCGGTTCGCCGCCGCCCCCGCCGGTGATCTCCGCGTCCTCGTCTTCCATCACAACCTCCTGCGCGGCGACCTCTCGCGGCGCTGGGGACTCGTCGATCGTGCCGACGGGATCGCGCGCGCCGTCGCGACCGGCGCCGACCTCGTGCTCAACGGACACGACCATCAGACCCGCATCGAGGCGATGCAGGTCGAGGGACGCACGATGATCGTCTCGCACGCCACGACGCTCTGTGGGCGCACACGTGGCGGGCTCCCCTCGGCGGTGCAGGAGATCGAGGTCGCGCCGGACGCGGTCACCCTGCGCGCCTGTGTGTGGGAGGCGGCCGCGCAGGACTACGTCCCGCGGCAGGACCGGGTCTTCGCACGATGACCCCGCCGACTGAGACCCTGCAGCTCGGCTTCGGCTTCGACGATCCCGTGGCGTCGACCGCCGTTGAAGAGACCGCGCCCGACGCATCGCAGGAAGAGCCGTGGGAGGCGGAGGAGGCCGCGCGCATCGCCGAGCGCTTCTTCGAGAAACTGCGCTCGCTCGGGCTCCAGCATGTGCGCCGCGTGGTGCTCACGCGGAACCGCTCCGTCCTCGTGAGTGTGAAGGGGTTCGACTTGCGGGTGCATGAAGGGTATGTCGACGCGCCGACGGAGATTCATGTCCAGATCGTCCGCTTCGTGATGGCGAAGAAGCCGTGGGAACGGCAGACGGCGCGCGAGGCGCTCGTCAGCTATCCCCTCGCGCGGAACAGCCGTCCGCGCCGCGCGCCAGAGCGCACGCACCCCGAGGACGAGCCATTGGCCGAGCGGTTGGCCGAGTGGTACACGCGGCTCAATGGGGAGCGGTTCGGCGCGCAGCTCGCCCTGGTGCCGATCCGCGTGTCACGACGGATGATGCGCCGCCTCGGGCATTTTGCGCCGGCAGTGGAAGGGGGCGGGGCGGAGATCGCGATCTCCGCGCGGCATGTCGCGCGTGATGGGTTCGCGGCGGCGCTCGAGACCCTGCTGCACGAGATGGTGCATCAGTGGCAGCATGAGCAGGGGCTCCCGATCGACCATGGGGCGGAGTTCCGCCGGAAGTGTCGCGAGGTGGGGGCGATCCCCAGCGCGAAGCGCGCAGTCTGTTAGCACGCGTGGCGCGCGTCTGGTGACGCGCTAGCGACTTACAGCGCCTGCTCGACCGCGGTGAGCATCCCCCGCGCCAGCTCCTCTTCACCCATGAAGATCGCGCCCTGCGGGGCGAGGCCCTTCAGCAGCGTCCGCTCATCGTCGTCGTGCGTGCGGACCACGACGGTGACCTCAGGGTTGAGCTTGAGTGCGGTATCGAGCATCGCACGCGCTGCGGCGGCATCGGGGGTCGCGATCACCAGCGCCTTCGCTCGGGCCACATGCGCCTGGATGAGCACCGCGGGATCGCTCGCATTGCCACAGACCGCCGCGATTCCCGCCGAGCGGAGATCGGAGACGATCTGGCGATTCTCCTCGGCCACCACGATCTCCGTGCCGCGCGCGCGCAACGCATCGCCGATCCGCTTCCCGACGCGCCCGTAGCCGACGATCAACACATGCCCGGTGAGCCGCTCCGGGGAGATCGAGTGCGGGAGCTCAGCGAGCCGGTCGGCGCTCCGGTCCATGATGCGGGCGAGGCGCGAGCGCGTGAGGATCCAGCGACGCACCGGTTCGATCGTCGAGAAGACGATCGGATTAAGCGAGATGGTGATCACCGCCGTCGCGAGGATCAGGTTCTGCCCCTCGATCGGGAGGAGCCCGAGGGAGACCCCCATCCCGGCGACGATGAAGGAGAATTCACCGATCTGGGCGAGGCTCGCGCCGACGGTGAGTGCGCTGCTCAGCGGATAGCGCCCCGCCACCATGAGGAGCGTCGTGACCAACGGCGTCACGCCGAGAATGAGCCCCACCACCGCGAGTAGCTCGAGCGGATGCTCCACCACGATGGTGGGATCGAAGAGCATCCCGACCGAGACGAAGAAGAGCACCGCGAAGGCATCGCGCAGCGGGAGGCTCTCGTCCGCCGCGCGCTGGCTCAGCTCCGAGCCTTGGAGCACCAGCCCGGCGACGAAGGCGCCGAGGGCGTAGGAGACGCCGAAGAGCTCACCGGCGAGATAGGAGATCCCGACCGCCGTCACGATGATCGAGAGGATGAAGAGCTCGCGCGAGCCGGTGCGCGCCACCTGCCAGAGGAGCCAAGGGAAGAGGCGACGCCCCACCACGAGCATGAGCGCGATGAAGATCACCACGCTCCCGAGCGTCACGGCGAGGCTCGTGAGCAGCGACTCCGGCGCGGCGAGCGTTGCCGCACCGGCTGCGGTCCCACCGAAGAGCGTTGCTAGGGGTGGTAGCAAGACGAGCACTAACACCATCACCACGTCCTGCACGATCAACCACCCGACCGCGATCCGCCCGGTGAGTGTCTCTAGCGCGCGTCGGCTCTCGAGCGCCCGCATGAGCACCACCGTGGAGGCGACCGAGACCGAGAGGCCGAAGACGATCGCCGCCCCCGTATCCCAGCCCCAGAGATGGGCGAGCCCCGCGCCCAGGAGTGCCGCAAGGGTGATCTGGATCAGGGCCCCCGGCGCGGCGATCCGCCGCACGGCGTAGAGCTCCTCGAGCGAGAGGTGCAGCCCCACCCCGAACATCAGGAGCATCACCCCGATCTCCGCCAACTGCCGGACGATCTCGATATCTCCCTGGAACCCGGGGGTCGTCGGCCCGATCAGGACCCCGGCCAGCACATACCCCACGATCGCCGGGATACCCAGCCGCAAGGCGATCACCCCCAGCCCGAGGGCGAGGGCGAAGGCCGCGGCGACGGTCGCGATCAGCGGGACGGAGTGGGACACGGACTGGACTGAGTCGGGGTGGGTCCTCGTGGGCCCTCAGAGGTAACTTATCAGCTGTCTCCATCCCCACCTGCCATGGCCACCGAGCTCTCGACCCCGACCTATCTCCCCTCGCCGCAGCTCACCCCGCGCGAGGGGGACCTCTTCAACCTCGACGCCGCCCTCACCGAAGAGGAACGCGCGGTTCGCGATTCGGTCCGCGCCTTCGTCGACGAGAAGGTCCTCCCGATCATCGGCCAGTGCTATGTGGAAGGGCGCTTCCCCAAGGAACTGATCGCGGAGATGGGGGCCAACGGCTATTTCGGGGCGAACCTCCCGGAGGAGTACGGCTGCGCCGGCCTCAACAACGTGATGTACGGGCTCATCATGCAGGAGCTCGAGCGTGGCGACTCCGGGATCCGCTCCTTCGCCTCGGTGCAGGGCGCCCTCGTCATGTATCCCATCTACGCCTTCGGCTCCGAGGAGCAGAAGCGTCACTACCTCCCGAAGATGGCGACCGGGGAGGTGATCGGGTGCTTCGGCCTCACCGAGCCCGACTACGGCTCCAATCCGGCGGGGATGATCACTCGCGCGCGGCAGCAGGCCGACGGGACCTGGATCCTGAACGGCGCGAAGATGTGGATCACCAACGGCTCCACCGCGCGGGTGGCCGTGGTCTGGGCGAAGACGGAAGATGGTGACGAGAGCGGGAAGAGCATCCGCGGCTTCCTTGTCCCCACCAACGCGAAGGGCTTCAAGGCGAAGGATCAGAAGGGGAAGCTCTCCCTCCGCGCCTCGGACACGAGCGAGCTCGTCTTCGACAACGTCCATCTCCCCGCTGACGCGATCCTCCCCAAGAGCGGCGGCCTCAAGAGCCCCCTCATGTGCCTCACGCAGGCGCGATACGGCATCTCGTGGGGCGCCCTCGGCGCCGCGATGGCCTGCTACGAGGAGGCGCTCTCCTATTCCAAGGAGCGCGTGATGTTCGGGCGTCCGATCGGCGGCTTCCAGATCCAGCAGGTGCGGCTCGCCGACATGCTCACCGAGATCGTGAAGGGGCAGCTCGTCTCCCTCCACCTCGGCCGCATGAAGGACATTGGGACCTTCACCCCGCAGCAGGTCTCCTTCGCCAAGCGCAACAACGTCAACATCGCGTCAGACATCGCGCGTGAGGCGCGGCGGCTCCTCGGGGGGAACGGGATCGTCGCCGAGTACGCGAGCATGCGGCACATGGCGAACCTCGAGAGCGTCTACACCTACGAGGGGACGCACGACATCCACTCCCTCATCCTCGGCCAGGCCGTGACGGGGTTGAACGCCTTCGGGGGGTAAGCGCCTCGGAAGTGAGCGGGAGCTGCGAGCGCGGACCTGGGTTCAGGTCCGCGCTTTGCCGTAGCGGCCCTGCAGGATGCGCCGCACCCACTGCGGCATGTAGCGCAGGGCGAGGACGATCAGCTGGTAGCGCTTCCCGGGGACGACGACCACCGGTCCGCCACCGAAGATCGCGTCGAGCGACTCGCGCACCACACGGTCGGCGTCGAGCCACAGGAAGGCGGGGATCCCGACCGACTTGTCGATCCCCGCGCGGTCATGGAACTCGGTGTGGGTGAAGCCGGGGCAGAGCGCCTGCACGGCGACACTGGTCCCCTGGAGCTCCATCGCGAGCCCCTCGCAGAAGACGCGCTGGTACGCCTTGGTCGCGCAGTAGTTCACGTTCCCCGGGCTCGCGGTGAACGAGGCCACGGAGGCGACGACGATGATCCGTCCCTGCTTCCGCTGGATCATCCCGGGGAGCGCGGACTGCGTGAGGCGCATCGCCGCCTGCACATGGAGGTCGAGCATCCCGACCTGCTCCCGCTCGGGGCGATTCGCGAGCTTCCCCTTGGTCCCGAAGCCGGCGTTGTTCACGAGCACGGTGATGCGTGCGTCCGAGGCGAGCCGCTCACAGAGCCGCGTCACCTCATCGGTCTTGCTCAGATCGCAGGGGAAGGGCTCCGTGACGATCCCGTGGCGCGTCGAGAGCTCGGCGCCGAGCTCGGCGAGCCGGGCGCCGTCGCGTGCGACGAGGAGCAGGTCGAAGCCGCGGGCGGCGAGCTGGGCGGCGAACTCGCGGCCGAGGCCGGCGGAGGCGCCGGTGACGATGGCGAGGGGGCGGGTGGCGGTCTGCGTCATCGGGCAAAGGTAACCGCCCACGCGGGGCGGCATTATATTCCTCCCGTGCACGTCATCCAGGCCGCGATTCCGCTCTTCTTCCTCTGCATCGTGCTGGAGCTCCTCTGGAGCCAGCGCACGGGGCGTCGCATCGCGCGCCTCAATGACGCCCTCTCCGACCTGAGCTGCGGGGTGCTGAGCCAGCTGGCCGGGATCTTCGACAAGGCGCTCACCCTCGGCGCGTTCATCTGGGTCCAGGATCATTTCCGACTGCAGCGGGCCTTCGCGGTCGTCGCGGAGTGGCCGAACCGGTCGATCTTCCTGCGCAGTGAGGGGGCGCCCCCCTGGGCCGTGGATGGCGCGGCGCTTGGCGCGTGGGTGGCGGCGTTCGTGCTCGTGGATTTCTGCTATTACTGGTCGCACCGGATGTCGCACGAGGTGAACGTGCTCTGGGCGGGCCACGTGGTGCACCACCAGAGCGAGGAGTACAACCTCTCCGTCGCGCTCCGGCAGGCGTCGATCGGCAAGGCGATGACGTGGGTCTTCTACCTGCCGCTCGCCTTGATCGGGATGCCGTGGCAGCTCTTCGTCGTAAGCCATGGCCTCAACCTCATCTACCAGTTCATCATCCACACGCGAGCGGTGGGGACGATGGGGCGGCTCACGGAGTGGGTGCTGAACACGCCGAGCCATCATCGGGTGCACCACGGCGTGAATCCGAAGTATCAGGACAAGAACTACGGCGGGGTCTTCATCGTCTTCGATCGGTGGTTCGGCACCTTCCAGCGGGAGGAGGAGGAGCCGGTCTACGGCATCACGAAGCCACTGCGGAGCTGGAACCCGCTCTGGGCGAACCTGCACGTGTTCGTGCAGATGGCGCGCGACATCCGCCGGACGCCGGCGTGGGGCGACCGCCTGCGGATCGTCTTCGGGCGGCCCGGGTGGCGGCCGGCGGCGCTCGGCGGCCCGGAACGCCCGCCCGAGGTATCACGGGAGACCTTCGAGAAGTTCGACCCGCCGGTGCCGGCGCCACTCGCGGCCTATGGGTTCGCCCAGTTCGCGACGGCTCTCGTCGCGGCGTTCTTCATCCTTCGGGCCGCCGCGCAGGGGCTCGATGCCGGGCTCGCGGCGGCGACGTTCTTCGTGATCGTCGCGTTGGCTGGGGTGGCGGGGGTGTTCGAGCGGGCGAAATGGGCCCGGCCACTCGAGACCGCGCGGCTGGTCGCGATCGGCGTCGCCTGCGCCATCCTGGCGCTCACGGGTGGCGCCTCGACCCTCCTGACCTGGGGCGGGGTCGCCTTCGCGGGTCTCTCCCTCCTGGTGCTCTGGCGGTACCGGGCGGCGCTGACCGAGGTCGAGCTCGCGCCGATCATGTGAGGGTGGGGACGGCGCCCCCGCCTCACTCCCACCGCCCCGGACCGCTCGGTAGCTTTCGCGGGTCGCTCACCTGGACCCCTTCGTGAAAATCGCCGTCTGCCTCAAGCGCGTCCCCGATATGGACGTCCGCTTCAAGATCGCCCCCTCCGGTACCGCCGTGGACGAGGCGGGCCTCAAGTTCGACATCTCCGACTTCGACGGGTATGCCGTCGAGGCCGCGCTCCAGATCAAGGAGAAGCTCAACGCCGGTGAGGTCGTCGTGATCTCCCTCGGCGGCGACGTCGTGCAAGAGACGCTGCGCAAGGCGATGTCGATGGGCGCCGACCGCGCGGTGCAGCTCAAGGCCGACGGTACGCACGTCGACTCCTTCGCGATCGCCTCGGCGCTCGCCGCGGAGCTCAAGGACGGTGGCTACGACCTGATCATGTTCGGGCGCATGTCGATCGACACCGCGCATGGTGTGACGGGCGCGATCGTCGCCGAGCTGCTCGGCCTCCCCTGCGTGAACGCGATCTCGAAGCTCGAGTTCGATGGCCGCACCGCGAAGATGCGCCGCGAGCTCGAGGGAGCGTACGAGCTCGTCGAGTGCGCGCTCCCCGCCGTCGTCACGATCGACGAAGGGATCGCGCGGCCCCGCTACCCCTCGCTGAAGGGGATCATGGCCGCCAAGAAGAAGCCCCTCGAGACGAAGCCTGCGCAGCTCCCGGCCGTGCGGCTCTCGCTCGATGCCCTCGCGCTCCCGCCGGAGCGGGCCGCGGGCCGCATCATCGGGGAGGGCACCGCCGCCGTCCCCGAACTCGTCCGTCTCCTCAAGGAAGAGGCGAAGGTTCTCTGATGAGCGCACACGTCCTCGCATTCGCCGAGTCGCGCGGTGGTGAGCTCCGCCGCGCCGCCCTTGAAGCCGTCACCGCCGCCCGCCGCATCGCCGATGCGCGGGGTGGCCAGGTCCACGCGATCCTCTTCGGTGCCGCTGGCATCGGGGCGCATGCCGCCGCGCTCGGTGCGCATGGCGCCGACCGTGTGCTCGTGGTGGAGCACGCGGGGTTCGCGCAGAACAATCCTGAGGCGGTCGCCGCGACGATCGCGGCGAAGATGAGCGGGTATGGCGCCTGCGTCGCCACCGCGTCGGCCACGGGGAAGGATGTCGCCCCGCGCGTCGCGGCCAAGTTGAAGGTCCCGATGGCCGCCGACGCCACCGCCTTCGAGGTGAAGGGGGAGGCGATCACCGTCACCCACCCCGGTTACACGGGGAAGATCCTGCAGTCGATCACCCTCACCGCGTCGCCGGCGGTCCTCTCGGTGCGTGCCGGGGCCTATCTCCCCGTGGCGAACGCCAAGGCGGGCGAGGTCGAGGCGGTGGCCCCGGTGGCCGATCCCGCCGCGAGCCGCGTGCGCGTGACCGAGACCGCGGCGGGGAACACCGCGAAGCTCGACCTCGGCGAGGCGCCGGTGATCGTCTCCGGTGGTCGCGGGCTCAAGGAGGCCGCGAACTTCTCGTTGGTCGAGGCGCTCGCCGGCGCCTTCGGGAACGCCGCGGTCGGTGCGACGCGCGCCGTCACCGATGACGGGTGGCGCCCGCACGCCGATCAGATCGGCCAGACCGGGCGGCTCGTGAGCCCCGACCTCTACATCGCCTGTGGGATCTCCGGCGCGATCCAGCATCTCGCCGGGATGCGGACCTCCAAGACGATCGTGGCGATCAACAAGGACAAGGAGGCCCCGATCTTCAAGGTGGCCGACTACGGCGTGGTGGGGGATGTGCTCGAGATTCTCCCCGTGCTGACGGAGGCGGTGAAGCGGGCGAAGGCGCAGTAGCCTACCTTTTGGGGCATGACCGCCGCCAACGCCCTCTTCCTCGCGATTCTTCTCCTCGCCGTCGGCTTCTTCGCGGCGAACGTCCAACGCCTCATCGGCTACCTGCGGATCGGTCGGCTCGACGACTCCCGCTGGACCGAGATCCCCGCGCGGCTGGGGAATCTCATCACGATCGGGATCTTCCAGTCGAAGATCTTCCGCGATTCGATCGCGGGGCCGATGCACGCCCTCATCTTTTGGGGGTTCCTGATCCTCGGCGCCGGCACCACGGAGATGCTCATCAAGGGGGTCGTCCCCTCGTTCGGCTATGAGCATCTCCTCCCGGAGTCCCTCTATCGCGGCTACGTCCTGAGTCAGGAAGGGTTCGCGGCGATCGTCTTGGCGATGGTCGCGATGGCGCTCTGGCGCCGGCTCACCAAGCGGGTGAAGCGCCTCGAAGGGGCGGAGACCCATCCGAACGATCCCCTCCTGATCCTCTCGTGGATCGGCGCGCTGATGGTGACGATGTTCCTCACCGAGGCCTTCGCGATCGTCTCTGAGCCGGTGGCCCTCGGCGGGATGCGTCCGGTCAGCGATCCCCTCGCGATCGCGCTCGTACAGGTCGGGTTCGCGCCTGGGATGCCGGCTCCCGCGCAGATGCACGACCTCTGGTGGTGGGCGCACGCCCTCCTCGTGCTCGGCTTCCTGAACTACCTGCCGTACTCGAAGCACCTCCATGTGGTCGCCTCGCTCCCCAACACCTACCTCTCGAACACGAGTGGGCCCGGCGTCGCCGGCGCGGTGCGCCCGATGGACTTCGAGGGGGCCGACGCCGAGCAGTTCGGCGCGAAGGATGTGGAGCATCTGAGCTGGAAGTCGTTGCTCGATGGCTTCGCCTGCACCGAGTGTGGGCGCTGCACCGCGGTCTGCCCCGCGAACACCACCGGAAAGTTGCTCTCGCCGCGGAAGATCATGATCAACGTCCGCGAGCGGCTCGAGGAGAAGGCGCCGTGGATGGTGCCCGGGGACGGGGGCGTGCTCACGCTGAGCCCCGACGCGCCGGCGGCGATCGCCGAGCGCTCGCTCCTCGATGGCTACATCACCGAGGAGGAGCTCTGGGCCTGCACCTCGTGCCGTGCCTGTGTGTATGAGTGCCCCGTCTCGATCGATCAGCTCTCGGTGATCACCGAGCTCCGTCGGAACCTCGTGCTCTCGGAGTCGCGCTTTCCCGATGAGCTGATGCCCGCCTTCGAGGCGATGGAGACGAGCGGGTCACCTTGGTCGTTCGATCCAGGCGATCGCGCCAAGTGGGCGGAGGGGATGGAGATCCCCACGATGGCCGAGATGGCGGCGCGCGGGGAGCGTCCTGATGTGTTGTACTGGGTCGGGTGCATGGGGTCGTTCGACGATCGCGCCAAGAAGACGACCGTCGCCTTCGCCAAGATCCTCCAAGCCGCCGGCGTGCGCTTCGCGATCCTCGGGCAGGAGGAGAAGTGCAATGGGGATCCGGCGCGCCGCATGGGGAACGAGTACCTCTACCAGACCCTCGCCAAGGACAACGTCGAGACCCTCGGGCGCTACGGCGTCCGCACGGTGGTGACCGCCTGCCCGCACTGCTTCCATCAGCTCGGCAACGAGTATCCGCAGTTCGGTGGGGAGTACGAGGTGATCCACCACGCCACCTACATCGAGTATCTCCTCGCTGAGGGGCGTGTCCCCATTCGGCAGGATCTCCATGCGCCGGTGCGCACCTTCACCTATCACGACTCCTGCTACCTCGGGCGCTACAACGACATCTACGATGCGCCGCGTGAGACGCTCAAGCGCGCGCTCCCGGTGGTGAACCTCGTCGAGATGGATCGCACGCGCGACAAGGGGCTCTGTTGCGGCGCCGGCGGTGGCCGCATGTGGATGGAGGAGACGGTCGGCAAGCGGATCAACGTCGAGCGCGCCGAGGAGGCGTTGGCGACGCAGGCCGATGCCGTCGCGGTGGCCTGTCCCTTCTGTATGACGATGATGGCCGACGGGGTGAAGGCGCAGGGGGCCGAGGTACCGGTGCTCGACATCGCCGAGGTCGTCGCGGAGCAGTTGGGCTAATCCACAGGGCCTGAGGTGCGGCGGCTAGCTCCGCCGCACCTCGTATACCGTGAGCACGTGATGCGCGAATGATCCCTCCGGGGCGGGGGGATGCACCGGCCGTCGCTCCTGATGGACCACGCGGTGCGTGAGCCCCAATGGCCCGAGCGCGTCGAGGAAATCCTGCAGCGCGACGCGTCCCTGATCAGAGATCAGTGCGCGACCCCCAGGGGCCAGCGCGCGGGCGATGAGCCCAGAGATCAGCGTCGCATGCGGACGCTCGTAGAGGACATCCGCCGCGAGGATCAGGTCGAACGTCCCCAAATCATCGGGGAGGGCGCGCCAATCGACCATGCGGGTCTCAGGCTCACGTCCATTCGCCTGCAGTGCGTTGCGTGCGGCGAAGAGGAGCGCATCCTCGTAGTAGTCGGTGGCGACCACGTCGTACCCCGCGCGCATCGCGGCGATCGTCACGAGGCCGATCCCGCAGCCGAGCTCAAGGGCGCGCGGGCGGTGGGGGGCATCAGCGGCGCCCAACAGCCGTTGCTCCGTCAACAGATGATCGGCGAGCACCACCGCTGCCGGCCAGAGATCGGCCCAGTATGGCAGCCGCTCATCATGCGCGAAATCGGCTTCATTGATGAGATCATCAGGATTCCGCGGCTTCTCCAGCGTGATCCGATCCCCAACGAGCGTGACCTCCGCGGTGCCCAGGACGAATCGGCGCTCGAGCGCCGCGAGGGGCTCCCTCACAGCGCGAAGGTCGCCGAGGTGCTCGCGTCCTCGGTGAGGAGGAGCGCCGATAGTCGCTCTCCGGCCGGGAGCTCGGGGCGATCCTCCGGGACCACGAGCAGGGCATTCGCGAGCGACATCGAGGTGAGGATCCCTGACCCCTGCGGGCCGGTGAGTCGGGCGGTGAGCGAGCCGTCGGGCCGCGTGGTGACGATCGCGCGGAGGAAGTGCGTGAGCTTCGCGCCGATCCGCACCGGTTCCTCGAGCGTCACGGTGACAGGGCGGCGATGCAGGCGCGTGTGGCCGAGCATCCGCCGAATGGTCGGGCGCACGAAGAGCTCGAAGGTGACCATCACGCTGACGGGATTGCCAGGGAGGCCGATCCACGGAATCCCCGCGATCGTTCCGAACCCTACCGGAGCACCAGGCCGCATCCGCACGCGCCAGAGTGCCATCTCCGCCCCTATCTCCTCCAGCGCGGCCCGCGTGTGATCAAACTCCCCGACGGAGACCCCTGCTGAGGTGACGATCAGATCGGGTCGCTCGGCGAGGGCACGTTCCAGCAGCGCGCGCATCGCCTCGCGCATATCCGCCGCATGACCGAGCGCGATCGGGATCCCTCCGTTGAGCCGCACGAGCGCATCGAGCGTATAGGCGTTGGAGCTGACGATCTTACGCCCCGCGCGGACTTCGTCGAAGTGATCGAGATCGACGAGCTCGTCGCCGGAGCCAAGGATCGCGACACGAGGACGGCGGTGCACCGCGACCGTGGCCTGGCCGACAGAGGCGAGGACGCCGATCTGCGCCGCGCCGAGGGGCATCCCAGTGGGCAGGGCGATGGTCCCCTCGGTGAGATCCTCGCCGCGCCGGCGAATGTTCTTCTCCCGATCACGATCGTTGCGCACCTGCACCTGGGTGAGCCCCGCATCGGTGTCCTCGACGCGCACCACGGTGTCGGCGCCCTCAGGGATCGGTGCCCCCGTCATGATCCGCGTCGCCTCACGCGCCCCAAGCGCCCGCGTGGGGAAGGCCCCCGCAGCGATGGTCTCGAGCACCGGCAACATGATCGGCGAATCAGTGCTCGCCCCCGCGATGTCCACCCCGCGCACCGCATAGCCATCCATGGCGGAGTTGTCCCAATGCGGGAGCGTGATCGGCGAGCGAATGTCCGTGGCGAGCACCCGGCCGAGCGCGTCGCCGAGCCCCACCGACTCGACGGCGAGCGGGGCGATCCCCTCGGTGATCTGCGCGACTGCCTCGGCGACGCTCTGCATCAGCGCGGCGCACCGAGCCGGTTCGACGCGAGCCAGACGAGGAGCGCGTCCTGCACCCGCTCGACCTCGGCGTTCGAGACCACGTGGTTGTTCGCGAGCATCGAGAAGAGGAGGAGGCGGCCATCGGCGCTGGTGACGTAGCCCGAGAGGGCGCGCGCCTTATCGAGGGTCCCCGTCTTGGCGCGGACGTTCCCCAGTGCTGGCGTCCCGCGCATCCGGTTGCGGATCGTGCCGTCGATTCCCGCGATCGGAAGGGCATCGTAGAAGGTCCGGAACTCCGGGTGGCGCCGTATCGCCTCGAGCACACGCACGATCGTCTCCGGGGCGAGATAGTCGTGGCGGGAGAGCCCGCTGCCATCGCGCACGGCGAACCCGGCGGAGTCCGCGCCCCAGGCGAGGAGCTGGCGCTCGACCACGGCGCGGCCGGAGTCCGCCGTCCCGCTCCCCGTCTCCACGCGCCCGAGTGTCTTGAAGAGGAGCTCACCGATCTGATTCTGTGAGGGCTTCTCGAAGCGCGGGAGGATCTCGCGCAGGGGCGGAGACTGTCGCGAGGCGAGCGTGATCATCCCCGTCGTATCGGCGATGGCATTGGGCTCCACGCCACCGCGCACGTGGATCCCACGCGCCGCCAACGCCTCGGCGAAGGCATCGAGCCAGGCCCCGCTCGGATGACGGAGCGCGACCTCGAGCGTCACCGAATCGCCGGTGATCACCTGGCCACTGAGCGAGAGGAGCGGCCGTACGCCGCGCACATCGCTGGTCCACTCCACGCGGGTGCGCGCTACGGCGCGACCATTCGTCCGCGTGGTATCGCGCGCGATCGTCGTCACGGCAATGGGGCCGAGTGCTGGCACGGTGCGAGCCGGCGCGGTCCGCACGGTGACCGGTGCTCCGGGCGTCGCCCCGCCGACGATCGTCACTCGCGCGATCCCCTCGTTGAAGAAGAGCGCATCGACCGGGGCGGAGTACCCGTAGTCGAGATCGTCCCACGCCCAGCCGAAGCCGAGGGTGGAATCGGGGAAGACCGGGGCGGCACGTAGCAGTCGACCGGCGACCTCGCGGATCCCGCGCGCGGTGAGCGAATCGGCGAGGGCACGAAGCGGCGCCATCGCATCACCACCGGCGAGCGAATCGGTGTAGGAGGGATCCCCGCTCCCGAGCACGGCGAGGTCGCCGGGGAGGATGCCATCGCGCACCGAGGCGCTCCCGAGCACGCGTGTCTCGTAGCGGAAGTCACCGCCAAGTCGCGCGAGGGCCACCGCCCCGGTGATCAGCTTCTGATTCGAGGCCGGCATGAAGAGCTTGCCGGCATTTCGGGAGTAGAGGGTGTCACCGGTCGATGGGTCGACGACGAGCACCCCCCAGTTCGCGGAGCGGAATCGACGGTCGTCGAGGAGCGAGTCGGCGAGGGCGCGAAAGGCCACGCGTGGCGCAATCGCTGGGGCCGGGCGAGTCGATGGGCCACCGACCGGCTGGCAGGCCGCCAGGGTGAAGAGCGAGAGAGAGACGAACAGCGACGGGATAGATCGCATCAGGAGCCCTGCGAAGTCGCGGTGAGAAAGGTCTGTTCGATCCAGTCAGCGCAGCGCTCGACCCACGCCGCATCATCGAGGGAGAACGACACACCAGAGAATCCCGGGATCACCGCATCGCTCACCATCGCGACACAGGAATCCTCCGGCAGCCATGCATCCTGCCAGAGTGAGGTCGGGAAGACCGCTCGGCGCACCACCTCGAGCTTCGGCAGCGCCGATCCCTTGAACCCTTCGGCGAGCACGAGATCGGCATCGGCGAGGTAGCGCTCCACGATCACCTCGGGCGCGAGTTCCTCCTCCCACCGCGAGACGAGCGCGAACTTGTCGGGGGACGCCATCGCGACCCGGGCGGCGTTTCCCTCGTGATAGTGACGATAGGTGTCGGTGCCGGCGGGATCGAGGGTGAAGGTGTGCGACCCATGTTTGAGGATCATCACGCGGTGTCCGCGCCGCGTGAGCTCCGCGCTGAGCCGCACGACCGTGGTCGTCTTCCCGACATGCTTCCTTCCGACCACGCAGAGGATCGGGGGGCGCTTACCCGACATCGGGCACCATCCCCTGCAGCCGCGCGAGATCCTCGGCGGTGTTCACATTGCCGAAGAGGCGATCGAGATCGCCGAAGCGCCGCACCTCCTCGAGGGGCACCCGCGCCATGCGCATGGCATCGAGGAAGGCGATCACTCGTCGGTCGCCGGCCTCGAGCGCCGCCGTGATCGGCGCGAGGCAGCGCGCAGCGTACCAGGCACAGAGCGGCTCCACCCCGCGCCGCGAGCCGTCGCTCTCGGGGAGCACGGCGTCCACATCGCCCGCCTCCCCACGCGCGCGCATCACACCCAGCAGCGCCGCGGAGACGAACGGCATATCCCAGGCGACGACGAGCACGTCGGGTGCCTGGCCCTCGTCGACCGTCGCCACACGGACATCATCCGCCGCACAGGTCAATGCCGCATGCAATCCGCCGAGCGCTCCCTCTCCCGGCCGCACATCGGCCACGGTGCGCACCCCCGGCAACCAGCGCGCCGCATCAGGCGCATTCGCCACCAGGAGCAGATCATCGGTCACCATCCGCAGCGCCCGCGCCACGCGATCGATGATCCGCTCACCGGCGACGAGCTCCAACCCCTTGGGTCGACCACCGAAACGCGTGGCACCGCCCCCCGCGAGGATCACGCCGGTGCAGCTCATGGCGTCCAGACCTGCGGCGTCCCTGACACCGCCCGCCCGATCAGCACCATCCCCGCCGCGCGCGCGATCTCCACCGCCACCGTGCTCGGCACCGACGGCGTCGCCACCACCGCGATCCGCGCGCGCGCCGCCTTGTACGCGAGCTCCCCCGAGATCCGCCCCGTCACCAACAGGATGAGATCCGCCGTCCCCTCGCGCGCGAGGATCCGCTGCCCCATCACCTTGTCCACCGCGTTGTGTCGCCCGATATCCTCGGCGTGGTTCAATAGCTCGACCCCATCGGTGAGCGCCGCCGCGTGGATCCCTCCGGTCGACTGATACCGCTCCCCGCGCGCGAAGAGCGCCTTGAAGAGCGCGCGCGTCTGCGCGAGGTCGGGGATCGTGGGCGTCGTCGCGCGCCGCGGCACCTTGTGGAGCGCGCCGAGGATCGTCGTCACCGCGCCGCACCCGGAGGCGAGGACCCGTCGCCGCTCCTCTCCCTCCACCGTGGCATAGCGCGTCTCTGGCACCGTGACCCAGAAGCCGAGCTCGCGCGCGCAGGGGCGCATCGAGAGCAGGTCATCGCGCGACTCGAGATACCCCTCGCCGTAGCACCAGCCCACGACGAGCGCATCGAGTTGATCCGGGGTGCACATCCAGGTGACCGCCGGCTGGCCATTCACCTCGAGCCAGACCGGCACCTCGTCCACCGCATCGAGCGGGGTCGCGCCGTCCGGCCCCGCCGTCACGTCGGGTCGATCTCCACCCAGAGGTCCGACATCTCCGCGAGCCGCACCCGTAGCACACGCGCCGAGCCGCCGAGTCCCGCCTGTACCTCGCGCGCGATCCACCACGCCACATTCTCCGAGGTCGGGATCTCACGCCCCTCCGCGAACTCCGGCACATCGAGCACGAGGTTCTTGTGGTCGAGTCGCGCATGCACCCGCTCCGCGAGCACGCGATCCAATGCAGCGAGGTCGGCGCAGAATCCCGTGAGAGGATCGATCTCTCCGCCGACTGTCACCTCGCAGGTGTAGGTATGCCCGTGCCAATTCGGGTGCGCGCACGCCCCGAACACCTCAGCGTTCTTCGCATCACTCCACTCCGGCCGGCGGTAGCGATGCGCAGCGGAGAAGGTGAGTCGGCGGGTGAGGGTGGCGCGTGGCATGGTCAGGTCACCGGAAGAAGAAGCGGCTCACGCCGATCTGCATGACCGAGTTCCCGACCCAGGGGCCGAGCCGCCCACTCGAGACCAGTGGATCGCTCCCCGCCGCATACGCATCGGGATACGTGTACTTCCAGTGCACCCGCGTGAGGTCGGCATGGAGCTCCCAGTCCCGCCCCGTGGTGACGCGCGCCCCGAGGCCGTACGAGATCGTGAAGGCGCTCCCGAACTTGTAGCCCCCGAGGTCGAACTTGGTGTTGCCGTCGGTGACGAAACCGATCGCGCTATGGAACTGCGGCACGACCCGCCGCCACGACTTGTTCCCGGTGAGGTTCATGTTGAGCCCCACCTCGGTCAGCACCATCGGATGCCGCTCCGTCCCGGCATCGCGCTGCGCATCCGTGAAGAGCGGATCCTTGATCGGACGCTCGAGGCTCGGTGCCACGCCAAGTCGCGCGAAGAACCAGAGCGGGCGCGTGAGCTGCAGGTCGTAGCGTCCGGTGAGCATCACCCCGCTCTTGGGGGCGACCCCGGCGGGATCACGCCCTGGCGCGAGCGTGCCGATCCCGATCGTCGCGGCCTGCCGCCCGCGCAGATCCTCGTACGGGCTCGACACCGGGTCATGCCCGACCTGCGCGCCGGCCGGTCGCGCGACACCGAACCCGAGCACACCGAGCCCGAGTGCGCCAACCAGCAGCGCGCGGACGAGCGAAGCGGCGTGCCTCATACCGCACCTCGCACGCGCAGGTCGCGTCCGGTCATCGCATCGGGGCGGTCGACCCCGAGCATCGCGAGCACCGTGGGGCCGACGTCGCAGAGCGCGCCGCCGGAGCGGAGCGCCATCGGCGCGCCGTCATCGATCAGGAGGAAGGGCACCGGATTCGTGGTGTGGGCGGTATGGGGGCCACCCGTGGAGGGGTCGATCATCATCTCACAGTTGCCGTGGTCGGCGGTGATCAACAGGCGCGTGCCGGTCTGCTCGGCGGCCGCGACGATGCGTGCCAGTTGCTGGTCCACGACCTCACAGGCGCGCACCGTCGCAGCGAAATTCCCGCTGTGGCCGACCATGTCGCCGTTCGCGTAGTTGCAGAGCGTGAACTCGTGCGACTTCCGGCGCATATGCTCCACGAGCACGTCGGTGATCCCCGGCGCGCTCATCTCCGGCATCAGGTCATAGGTCGCCACCTGCTGGCTCGGGACGAGGATCCGCTCCTCGCCGCGATACGGCGTCTCGTTCCCGCCGTTGAAGAAATAGGTCACGTGCGGGTACTTCTCCGTCTCCGCCGCGCGGAGCGTGGTCATCCCTGCGTCCTCGATCACCTCGGCGACGATCTTCGCCATCGAGAAGGGCTCGAAGGCGATCGGCAGGCCGAAGGTCTGGTCGTACTGCGTCATCGTCGCCACGTGGAGTCGCGGACGCCCGCTGATGTCGAAGCCGTCGAACCCATCGATCGCCAGCGCGCGCACGATCTGTCGCATGCGGTCGGAGCGATAGTTCCAGGTGATCACCGCGTCGCCATCCCGCATGCGCGCCACCGGCTGCCCATCGCACATGACCGTCGCGGGTGACTGGAACTCATCGGTGGTGCCCGCGGCGTACTGGGCCTCGATGTATGCGATCGGGTTGTCGGTCGTGGGCCCAGTGCCACGCACCGCGGCATCGTAGCAGCGCTGGGTGCGCGCCCACCGATGGTCGCGATCCATCCCGTAGTAGCGTCCGCCGAGGCTGCCGATCACCGCGCGATCCCCGATCTTGGCCAGTAGGGCCCGTACGTAGCCGAGCGCGGAGGTGGGAAGGGTGTCGCGACCGTCGAGCAACAGATGCAGCGCGATGCGTGGCACCCGCTCGCGCGTCGCCAGATCGACCAAGGCCAGGAGATGGTCGTCGTGGGCATGAACCCCACCATCCCCGACGAGGCCGAGGAGGTGGAGCGTCCCACCGGAGGTGCGCACCTGAGCACAGGCCCCACGAAAGGCGGCATTGGAGAAGAACGACCCGTCGCGGATGCTCTCCCCGATCCGCACGAGGTCCTGCATCACCACGCGGCCGGCGCCGAGGTTGAGATGGCCGACCTCGCTGTTCCCCATCTGCCCCTCGGGGAGCCCGACTTCGCGTCCACTTGCCTCGAGGAGCGTCTTGGGCGCACGGACCCAGAGCCGGTCCCAGGTCGGGGTCTGCGCCACCGCGATCGCGTTCCCATCGGTCTGCGCGCGATGCCCCCAGCCATCGAGGACGACGAGCACGACGGGGCGGTCCACCTTCGAAGCCATCAGGGCCCGACCGAGTCGAGAGGGTGATGTTATCTTGCGACGAGCGGGGCGCACGTCGCGCAAGAGCGCAATCTACCGCGCTCCACGTCCCTCCGACCAGCGATGCGACTCCTTCGTTCCCTCGTCCTCCTCCTCGTGGCGGGCCCTGCGACCGCGCAGGGACGTCTGGTCCGCGCCACGGATGCGCGGGCGATCCCGGGTGGGGCCACCGTCGCGACCCTCGAGCCGCGAACCACCTGGCGCCAGGGCCCGATCCAGCGCAACTACGTCCGCGTGACGCTCGAGGGGTGGATCGACGCCGATCGGGTGGGGGGGCGCCTCGATACCTTCCCGCAGTCGATCGGCGGGGCGGGGACCGTCCGACTTCGTGCGGCACCGCGGGCCAACGCCCCGATCATCGCGGTCTTCGCCCCGCGCGCGGGGATCCGCGTCATCGAACGGAAAGGGGGGTGGGCGCGCATTCGCCGCGCGGCGTGGGTGAGTCGCTCCGCCTTCGAGTCCGCACCGGAGGCAGATCCCCCCCCAGCCCGCGAGGCGTCGAGGGCCGAGATGCCGTCGCCAGGCGCCGCGCCTGCCCTCGAGGCCCCCCCGCCGCTTCCCCAAGGGCCGGGCGCCTCACGCACCGCCCTTCGCGTGAGCACCCCCCTCGAGCTCGCCCTCGCGCCGGGCACCACCCGCATCGGCACACTCGATAAAGACGTCGTCGTCGAACCGACGGCCCGCGCCGGCGGGTGGGTCCGCGTCCGAGTCGACGCGTGGGTCCCGGAGTCCCGTCTCACCCCGACCGACTCCACCTACTCAGCGGGGCTCCGTGCCGTCGATCTCCGTCTCGACCCGAGTGGGTACGTAGGCCGCACCGTGCGCTGGGCCGTGCAGGTGGTCGGCCTCCAGAACGCCGACCCCCTCCGCAAGGGATTCCGTCCCGACGAGCCCTACCTCCTGGCGCTGGGTCCCAGCGGGGAGAGCGCGGTGCTCTACTTCGCCGTCCCCTCGACCCTGCTCGCCGAGGCTAAGTCGATCCGCGCGATGAGCAAGGTCATCCTGACTGGGACGGTGCGGACTGGGCGATCCGAGCCGACCGGGGCGCCCATCATCGATCTGCGGTCGATCACGCGCCCGTGACGCGACCCCTGGCCCTCGGTATCCTCGCTCTGGTGCTCGGGGCCGCCGGTGGGGTGGCGTGGCGGCAGGCCGAGTCGCTTCGGGCGGAGGTCGATCGCCTCGAGGAGACGCGGGCCGATTTCGCCCTTGAACGGTCCGCGGCCGAGGCGGCGCTGCGCGCCGAGCAGATCCGTCTGGCGCTCGAGCGAGCCCGCGAGGCGCCGTTCACCTCGGCGGCACCCTACCTCGAGCTCATTCTTGAGGATGGGCGCCTGCTCCTCGGCCGCGGTGAGGCACGGCTGCGAGAGGTCGCCGTGGCGGTGGAGCTCGCCCCGGGGATCCGCGCCATCGAACGGATCGACCGCGAGACGATCGTCCTCGCCGATGGGATGACGCTGCGCCGCGTAGGCATCGATGGCGACCCAGCGACGCCGGCCTCCGATGGGATCCTGCTGCGTCGCGCCGACTTCGCGGCGCTCACGGCGGTCCTCCGCGTGGGGGACCTCGCGTATGTCCACTGAGGTGCCGCCTTCCCAGCGCCGGACGCACCTCCTGCGTGGCGCCGCTCTCCTCGTGACCGCGCTGGCGAGCGCCGGGGTCGGCGTGGCGGGCCATGATCTCACCCAGGCGCTCCGCGCGCGGCAGGCGGTACGCGCCCAGCTCGTCGTCGACTCCACGGCGTGGAGCGCCGCGCGAACCCGGCAGCAGGCCGTGCGAGATTCCATCGTCGCCGTCGTGGATGCCCGCCGGCTGCGCGACTCCCTCGCCGCGCGCCGCTATCTCGTCATCGCCCTCGCCGACAACCGGATCTCCTTCCGCGAGGGGGACCGGGTGCTCTTCGAGAGCCGCGTGGCGAGTGGGAGTGGGCGCACCCTCGAACAGACCTCGGGGGGGCGCCGCTGGAAGTTCGAGACCCCCCGCGGACGCCTCGTGGTCGAACGGAAGGACGTCGACCCCCTCTGGGTCCCCCCCGATTGGCATTACATCGAGGTCGCACGACAGAAGCGACTGAAGATCGCGCGCCTCGAGCGCGGGATGACCATCCCCACCGCGAACGGGGTCGTCGCCGTGTCGGGGAACAACGTCGTCTTGCGCACCCCACAGGGGCGCGAGATCCCGTATGACGTGGGGGACGGGCGCGAGATCATCGTCGGTGGGCGGGTCATCATCCCCCCCTATGGGACCAATCAGCGGCAGTACCAAGGGGTCCTCGGAAACAACCGCCTCTACCTCGGCGACGGCTACGGGATCCACGGCACCAATAACCCCCGCAGCATCGGGACGAGCGTCAGCCATGGCTGCATCCGGATGCGAAACGAGGACATCGAGACCCTCTTCCGGATCGTCGACGTCGGGACCCCCGTCTACATCTATTGAGCCGGCGCTGGAATTCGGGCCCCTCGGGCGATAACGTTCGAGATGGCACACGCCTCGACTCGCATCCGCACGGATGCCGCGCTGACCTTCGACGATGTCCTCCTCGTCCCGCGGCACTCCCTCGTCCACCCGAAGGACGTCTCCACCGCCACCCGCTTCTCCCGCGGGATCCGCCTCCAGGTCCCGCTGATCTCGGCGGCGATGGACACCGTCACCGAGTCGGAGATGGCGATCGCCATGGCCCGCGCCGGTGGGATCGGGGTCCTCCACAAGAACATGTCGGTCGATCGGCAGGCCGCCGAGGTCGATCGGGTGAAGCGCTCCGAGAGCGGGATGATCCGTAATCCGATCACGCTGCAGCCTTCGGCGACGCTCCGCGAGGCGGTCGCCCTGATGGGGCGTTTCCGCATCAGTGGGGTCCCGGTCGTGGACGGCGCAGGGAAGCTGGTCGGGATCATCACGAATCGTGACCTGCAGTTCGAGCGGCAGTTGGATCGCCCGCTGGCCGACGCGATGACGCGCGAGGGGTTGATCACCGCGCCCGTCGGCACTTCGCTCGACGAAGCCGAGCAGATCATGGGGAAGCACCGGATCGAGAAGCTACCGGTGGTCGATGCCGCGGGGTCGCTCATCGGGCTCATCACGGTGAAGGACATCCACAAGCGGCGGCAGTATCCCAACGCGGCCAAGGATGAGCAGGGGCGGCTGATGGTCGCGGCGGCGATCGGGGCGGGGGGTGACTTCCTCGCGCGCGCCAAGGCGCTGGTCGACGCCGGCGTCGATGCCCTGATCATCGACACCGCGCATGGTCACTCGCAGGGGGTGCTCGATGCCACTGCCAAGGTGCGTGAGGCGCTCCCGCAGACGCAGCTCGTGGTCGGCAACATCGCGACCGAGGCCGCCGCGCGTGCGCTGGTGGAGCGCGGCGTCGACGCGATCAAGGTGGGCGTCGGGCCCGGCTCGATCTGCACCACGCGCGTGGTGACGGGGATCGGCGTCCCGCAGCTCACCGCGATCATGGACGCCGTGGCCGGCGCCGGTGACGTCCCGATCATCGCCGACGGCGGGATCAAGTACTCGGGCGACATCGTGAAGGCCCTTGGCATGGGGGCCTCGACCGTGATGATGGGGTCGATGCTCGCCGGCACCGAGGAGAGCCCGGGGGAGTCAGTGCTCGCCGAGGGGCGGCGCTTCAAGATGATCCGCGGGATGGGGTCGCTCTCCGCGATGCAGGATGGCAGCGCCGATCGCTACTTCCAGGACGGCGAGATGTCGGCGAAGAAGTTCGTCCCTGAGGGGATCGAGGGGCGCGTCCCCTATAAGGGCCCGGTGGCCGATGTGATCTACCAGATGGTCGGCGGGCTGCGCAGCGGGATGGGCTACGCGGGCTGCGGGACGATCGACGCGCTGCGCACCGAGGCGGAGTTCGTGCGCATCACGCCGGCGGGGCTGCGCGAGTCGCACCCGCACGATGTGACGATCACGCGCGAAGCGCCGAACTACAGCGCGTGAGCCCGTCGCCAGGGACCGACGCCCGATGAGCGATCTCCTCGCCGTCCCGACCAACCGCCGCGAGGCGATCACGCGGCTCGCGGCGGAGCTACGCCCCGGGATGACGGTGGCGCTCTCGACGCATGTGAACGCCGATGGCGATGGGTGTGGCTCGCAGAGCGCGCTCGCGCGGCTCTTGGGCCAGATGGGGGTGCGCGCGATCATCGTGAACCCGACCCCCTGGCCGGAGATGTTCCGCTGGTTGCTTGGTGACGACGTGGAGGAGCGCTCCGCCGAGGGCGCGGCCGCGCTCACGACGGTCGATCGCCTGATCGTCCTCGACATCAGCGATGTGAAGCGACTGGGGAGTCTGGCGAGCACGGTGCGCGGGCTCCCGCAGGATGCGTTGGTGATCGATCACCATCTCCCCGGGGAGGAGCCGCCGGGCTCGACGATGGTGAGCGACACCTCGGCCTGTGCCACGGGGGAGCTGGTCTTCGACTTCGCACAGGGGCTGGGGCTCACCATCACCACGCCCATCGCACAGTCGCTCTACACCGCGCTCGTCACCGACACGGGGGGGTTCCGCTTCGGCAACACCTCGCCGCGCTGCCTGATGGTCGCCGCCGCGCTGCTCCAAGCCGGCGTGAATCCCGAGCAGATGTACGCGCGGATCTACGGGAGTGTCCCGCTCGGGCGGGTGAAGCTGTTGCGCGATGCGCTAGACACCCTGGAGACCGATCTCACGCACGGGATCGCCTGGGTGAGCATCCGCGAGGGACTCCTCGAGGCGCACGGGGCGACGAGCGAGGATCTCGATGGGATCGTCGAACACCCACGGTCGATCGCGGGGGTGCGCTTGGCGTTGCTCTTCCGGGAACTTCCGACGGGGCAGGTGAAGGTTTCCTTCCGCAGCATGGCGGGGGTCAACGTCCATGCCCTGGCGGCGCAGTTCGGGGGAGGCGGGCATGCGCGTGCCTCCGGGGCGCTCGTCGGCGGGAGCTTGGCCGATGTCCCGGAGCGGGTGGTGGGAGCGGCACGGCATGGGCTCGAGACTGGCGCCCTCGCGGACGGACACGCATGATGCGACTATGGCGCGCGCGCAGACCGGGCTTCACCCTGATCGAGGTGCTCGTGGTCGTCGTGGGACGGGGTCATCATCGTCGGTAGCCAATTGACGATGCGGGGTACCGAAGATGTTCGGGGCGCCGTCGCCACGGGGCTCAACGCGAAGCTTGGACTCCCGGTGGGGGAGAGTGACCTCGGCATCGATGAGTTGGCTGGGAACACGAAATTGCGCTACAACTCCTGCAACGTCACCTCCTCCATGACCTCCCTCGGCGCGCTTCGCGCCTTCCAGAACACTTGGGCCAACAACTTCCCCTCGTACTAGTTTTCAGGGATGTCGGAGACCCTGCAGTCGCGCCTCTCCGAGGCGCTCGCTCCCCTCGCCAACCCCCGCACGGGGGCCTCACTCTACCAGACGCAGCAGGTCCGTGATATCGCCGCAACCCGTGAGGGGAAGGTGCGTGTCACCCTGTTGCTGGACGCGCAGGATGACCCCACCCTCGCTCGACAGGTGCGTCAGGCACTCGAGCGCGTGGACGGGGTGACAGAGGTGCGCGTCGATGTGAAGGACGCCGCTCAGGTCGGCTTCAGGAGCGCCCCGTCTGCCGCTGCGGGAGCCGCGTCGAGCGGCCGCGCCGGCCGCGCCCTCCCGATCGCTGAGCAACCCCCCGCCGCGCCCAAGCCCCCCGCCACACCGACGCCGGTCGCCTACCCGAATCTCGGCCGCATCATCGCGGTCTCGTCGGGGAAGGGCGGGGTGGGGAAGTCCACCGTCTGCACCAACCTCGCGATCGCCCTCGCCAAGGCAGGCTATCGCGTCGGGATCATGGACGCCGACATCTACGGGCCCAACATCCCGCGGATGATGGGGGTCGATGAGGCGCCTCCGGTCAAGGACGAGAAGATCCAGCCCCTCGAGGCGCATGGGGTGAAGGTCATCTCCCTCGGCTTCCTGATCGAGCGGGACCAACCCGCCATCTGGCGCGGTCCCATCGTCATGAAGATCATCACCCAGTTCCTGCGTGACGTGGCGTGGGGGGAACTCGACCTGCTGCTCGTCGATATGCCCCCGGGTACCGGTGACGCTCAGCTCTCCCTCGTCCAGGCGACCAGTGTGGCGGGGGCGGTGATCGTCACCACCCCGCAAGAGGTCGCGGTCGGCGATGCGCTGCGCGGCGCGATGATGTTCCGTCGCGTCGGGGTCCCGGTGCTTGGGATCGTCGAGAACATGTCGTACTTCGAGTCCCCGGAGACGGGAAAGCCGATGGCGATCTTCGGTTCGGGCGGTGGCGATCGCCTGGCGAAGGAGCTGCAGGTCCCCCTCCTCGGACAGATCCCGCTCTATCCGCCGGTGCTCGAGGGGGCCGATACGGGGGCTCCGATCGTCGCCTCGCAGCCGCAGAGCCATGCGGCACAGAAACTCACCGCGGTGGGGACGTCGATCGCCCAGCAGCTCGGGCTGCGCCCACCCGCGCGCTGATCCGCTGCGTGGGTCAGCGCGAGGGGGAGCGTCCCCCGCGCGTCAACACCGCTGCCCCGAACCCCGCCGTCGTCGCGACCCAGACCACGCCGACGGCCAAGGCGATTAACCCGCCCCCCCACCCGGGCAAGAGCGCCGCGAGCGCGAAGGGGAGGAGCAGTACCACCGTCCCAACCGCCAAGCTCCGCATCACCGCGGGGCGATCGGCGCCGTCCCGCCCGGTGAGCCCGCGCCCCACGAGGGTCGCCGTGGCGAACCAGCCAAGCGCGCCAAGTACGAGATAGAGGAGCGGGACCGCCACGACGGCGAAGGGGATGAGCAGGATCCCGAGGATCGTGATGATCAGGGTGAAGAGCACGAGCAGGAGGATCGGGACGAAGCCGAGCTCGATGATCAGCCCGGCGGCGAAGGCGCGGCCGACCCCCGCCTCGAGTCGCCGCGCGACGGCGTCGATACGGTGCGGCATCACCGCGGCGGCGATCACCCCGGTCACGGAGAGCATCGCCATCGCGATGAACACCGCGAAGAGCGCACCAAGGATGCTGTGGGGTTCGTCGCGGTCGATGATTAAGGTGCCGCCCTCGTCGGATTCCCCTGCATCATCGCCATCGACATGTCGCCCAGCCGCGGTGACGATGTTCCCGCCGACCTCGCCGCCGCGCACACGGACCGTGCCACCGACCGAGACGGCATCGCCCTGCACGTAGGCGCCGTCATGCACGGTGAGATCGCCGAAGAGGGCGACGGCATCACCGAGGACCACCCCACGCACCTCGGTGTCGCCGAAGAAGGTCACGAGGTCGCCGCGGACGGTGTCGCCCGGGGCGACGCTCCCCTGACCCCACTCGACCTGACTGGCGTGGTCCGTGTCGACACGGAACTTGACGATGGTCGAGTCGATCTTGCGACGGGTGGAGTCGGCAGTGCGCGAGCTCGCTTTCGCGCTGTCCTGCGCCTGGCTTGGCGCAGGGACAAGGGTCCCGCAGAGGGCGAGGAGGGTAAGGAGGCGGAGGATCATGGGCGGATCACCGGGAGGAGGCCGACGCGCTGCGAGCGAGGCGGCCGAGGGAGGCGATGGTCAGGAGGGCGCCAGCGGCGCCGATGAGCAACGGGGTCGCGAGCGTGGCATCCCCGGGAAGGGCGGCGCCTACGTTTTCGATCGCGTCGTATGTGAAGGCCCGGAGCGATGCGCCCGGATCGATCGAGCCGATCCCGACGGCGAGCTTCGCGCCGCCACGGAGGAGATCGCCGACGCCATGCAGGAGATCATCCCCGAACCAGACGAGGAGCCCCGCCGCGACGGCGAGATCGAGCGCGGCGAGCCCCACGAGGGCGCGCCACGGGATCCGACGTCGGAATGTGACCGCCGCGGGGCGCTGCACCCGCGCCATCACCCGATCGGCGAACCCCATGGTCGGGGCCTCGCGAGGGAGGGTCCGGAGCAGCGCCTCGAGAGCGGAGTCGGTCAGTGGACGGTTCGGGTGCACAGGGATACCTCAGTGTACGAGGGGATCAGGTGGCAGGTTTCAGGGGACAGGTGTCAGGTGACAGGGGTCAGGTCACAGGGGGGCGCTCGGGGAGGATCCCCCGGGGCGCAACGGGCGGAGCAACGCCTGCAACTCCAGCTTCGCCCTATGGAGATGGGTCTTCACCGTCCCGATCGGGAGGTCGAGCGCCTCGGCGATCGCCTCATACGACTGGTCCTCGATGAAGCGGAGCTGCACGCAGGCGCGGTAGGCCGGGCGCAACTGCGCGATCGCCTCGGCGATCGTCGCCCCGAGTTCGCTCGCCTCGAGCGCCTCGAGCGGGGAGGGGCCGTCAGCGGCGACCTGGATCGCCCCCTCGGCCGCCGCCTCAAGGCTTTCCGCCCCGCGGTCACCGTCGAGCGAGACCGTCTCGGGGGCGCGCCGCCGGAGATGGTCGATCGCGGCGTTGTTCGCGATCCGGAAGAGCCAGCTCGAGAACTTCAGCTCGGTCCGGTAGGTGTCGAGCCGGTTCAGGGCCCGGACGAAGGTGTCCTGCGCGAGCTCCTCGGCGACTTCGCGGTCCCCGACCATCCGGAGCACGAGGGAGAAGACGGGCCGCTCATAGCGCTGGATGAGCGCGCGCGCCCCCGCGTCGCGCCCACCGAGCGCGAGCTGGACCAGATCGACATCGGGGAGCTCGGAGAGGTCGGCGCGCACCGCGAGAAGCGGGGAGGTTGGCAGAGCTGGACACCCTTCGTACGTCGGGGGCCTCCCGCAGGTTTCGCGGGAGCGGATCGCCCTGGGAGACGAGCGCGGCAAACTTGTCCCACGGGGGCGCTCCCGGGCAACTTTCACCGATGTCAGCCACCATCGAGCTCGAGCGCCACGAAGCGGAGGCCGCCGCCGCGAACGCGACTCCGGAAGGGAAGCGCGTCTACGTGCGCCGGATGTTCTCCGAGATCGCGCCGAGCTACGATCTACTCAACCGGTTGCTCTCCCTTGGGATCGATCGGCGATGGCGCACGGTGGCGTTGCGTCGGCTCGGCTGGGATCGCATGCCATCGGGGACCTATCTCGATCTCTGCGCGGGCACACTCGACGTCGGCACGCAGTTGAGCAGGACGCAGGGATTCACCGGAAGCATCTTGGCGGCGGACTTCGCCGAGCCGATGTTGCGCGCCGGTGTGGGGAAGGCGTCGCCCGCGGTGCTCGCGCCGGCCGTCGCCGATGCGCTCGCCCTCCCCGTGCGCGATGCGGCCTTCGACGGGGCGATCGTCGCCTTCGGGATCCGCAACGTCGCCGATCTCGGCGCGGGGCTTCGCGAGGTGCGGCGCGTGCTCACGCCCGGTGCGCGCTTCGTCATCCTCGAGTTCTCGACGCCGACACTCCTAGGCATCCGCTCGGCGTATCAGTTCTACTTCCATCATGTGCTCCCACGCATCGGTCGGTTGGTGAGTGGGCATCGCACCGCATACACCTATCTGCCGCGCTCCGTCGCGAACTTCCCCGAGACCACGGCGCTCGCGCAGGCGATGCGCGACGCGGGGTTCCGTGACGTCTCGTGGGAGACGCTCACCTTCGGGATCGCGGCGATCCATGTGGGGACCGCATGACCCAGACGTTGGACACCCTCGGCGAATTCATCACCGCCATCGAGCAGGCGGGGGAGCTCCGCCGCATCACGCACCCGGTGAAGGTGCATCTCGAGATGTGCGAGATCGCCGACCGGGTGATGAAGATGCCAGGCGGTGGCCCCGCGCTCCTCTTCGAGAAGCCGGTGTTGCGTGATGGGTCGATCTCGGCGTATCCCGTCGCGATCAACCTCTTCGGCTCGATGTCGCGCATGGCGATGTCACTCGGCGTACAGCAGCTCGACGAGCATGGGGATCGGATCACGAAGCTCCTCGACCTCAAGGTGCCCGAGGGATTCTTGGGCAAGCTGCAGTTGCTCCCGCGGTTGCTCGAGGTGGCGAAGTTCCCGCCGCGGATGGCCTCGGGGACCCCGGCCTGCCAGGAGGTCGTCTGGCAGGGGGATGAGATCGATCTCGACAAGATCCCGGTGCTCACCACCTGGCCAGAGGACGGCGGGCCGTTCATCACGATGACGGCGGTCGTCTCCAAGGATCCACAGCGTGGGATCCGCAATGTGGGGATGTATCGCGTGCAGCAGATGGGCAAGCAGCATGTGGCGATGCACTGGCAGCGGCATAAGACGGGGGCGGCGCACTGGCGCGAGATGGCGGAGCGTGGCGAAAAGATGCCGGTCTGCATCGTGATCGGCGCCGATCCGGCGTCGATGTATTCCGCGAGCGCGCCGCTCCCGCCGAATGTCGACGAATTCATCTTCGCCGGCTTCCTGCGGCGGAGCCCGGTCAAGCTCACCAAGGCGATCACCTGTGATCTCGAAGTGCCGGCGGAGTCGGAGATCGTGATCGAGGGGTACATCGATCCGGCGGAGGAGCTTGTCGTCGAAGGGCCGTTCGGTGACCACACCGGGTACTACTCGGAGGCCGATCGCTATCCGCGCGTGCATGTCACCGCGGTGACGATGCGGCGGAACGCCGTCTATTCTGCGACGATCGTCGGGCGCCCGCCGATGGAGGACTTCTATCTTGGGCATGCGACGGAGCGAATCTTCCTGCCGTTGCTGAAGCTCACGACGCCGGAGATCGTCGACTATCACATGCCGGCGGAGGGGGTGTTCCACAACCTCGTCTTCGTGAGCATCAAGAAGCACTACCCAGGGCAGGCGTGGAAGGTGATGAACGCGCTCTGGGGGGCGGGGCTGATGTCGCTCGCCAAGGTGCTGGTCGTGGTCGATGACTGGGTCGATGTGCGCAACCCGCAGGAGGCGTGGTGGGTGGCACTCAACAACATCGATCCTGAGCGCGACACCCGCTTCACCATGGGACCGGTCGATGTGCTCGATCATTCGAGTCGCGCGTTCACCTACGGTTCGAAGATGGGGATCGACGCCACCAAGAAGTGGCCTGAGGAGGGGTTCACCCGTGATTGGCCGACGGTGATCGAGATGGATCCTGACACCAAGGCGCGTGTGGACGCGATCTGGTCCCAGTTGGGGATCGACCGCGGATGACGGCGCCGGCGCGCGAGGGGCAGACCTTCGAGGGCACGTCGGCGTGGAGCCGGTGGGCGAGCTTCGTGAAGCTGCCGCATACGGTGTTCGCGCTGCCGTTTGCGTTGGTCGGGGTGGTGCTCGCGAGCCGCCTCCCGGTGGGGGAGGGGGCAGGGATGCGCGCGCCGCTCTCCGTCGCGATGGTCGGGTGGGTGGTGCTCGCCTTCACGGCGGCGCGCTGGGTGGCGATGGCGGTGAACCGGATCGTCGATCGCGAGTACGATGCGCGCAATCCGCGCACCGCGATGCGAGAGATCCCGCGTGGGGCGATCGGGGTCGGCGCGGCGTGGGGGACGGTGGTCGTCGCGGCAGCGCTCTTCTTCCTCGCGGCGGCGATGCTCAATCCGCTTTGTCTCGCGCTCTCCCCCATCGCGCTCGGGTGGGTCTCCTTCTACTCGTTCACCAAGCGCTTCACGCGTTTTGCGCATCTGGTGCTCGGACTCGGGCTCGCGATCGCGCCGGTCGGGGGATATCTCGCCGTGACGGGGGCGTGGAGCGAGCCCTGGTGGATGCTGATCGCGTTGACCGTCGGGGTGATGAGCTGGTCGGCGGGGTTCGACATCCTCTACGCGCTCCCCGACATCGCTTTCGATCGATCGCAGGGATTGCACTCGATTCCAGCGGCACTCGGGGTCCCGCGTGCGATCGTCGTCTCGCGTGCGTTGCATGGCGTGACGGTGAGCGCGCTCGCCCTCACCGTCTGGGTGACGGGCCTCGGGGTGGCAGCCTGGGTCGGGGTCGCGGTCGTCGCTGCACTCCTAGCGTATGAGCACTCGCTCGTCTCGTCCGATGACCTCTCCAAACTCGACGCCGCCTTCTTCACGATGAATGGGGTGATCTCGATGGCCTTTCTCGCGTCGGTCCTCATCGACCGGTGGCTCGCATGACTCGCCTCGCCGATCCGCAGGCCCCGATCGTCATGGCGATCACCGGCGCGTCCGGTGCGCCGTACGGGATCCGGCTGCTCGAGCAGCTGCTCGTAGCCGGTCGCCGCGTGCAGCTGATCGTCTCGTCGCACGGGTTCCGGCTCCTCCGTACCGAGAGCGAGGTCGGGGATCTCGCGGGGCTGCGTGAGGCGGTCGGTGCGGCGCGATTCGATCAGCTCGTCACCGTCTTCGACGATCAGAATCGTGGCGCGACGCCGGCCTCGGGTTCTGCGCTCGCCGGGGGGATGGTGATCTGCCCCTGCTCGATGGGCACCGTCGCGAGCATCGCGGCCGGGACCTCACGCTCGCTCGTGGAGCGCGCCGCCGATGTGGCGCTCAAGGAGCGACGCCCGTTGTTGCTGGTGACGCGCGAGACCCCACTCTCGCTCATCCATCTCGAGAACATGCGGCAGGTGACCCTCGCGGGTGCTACCGTGATGCCGGCCGCGCCGGGGTTCTATCATCGCCCTACCACCATCCAGGAGATGGTCGACTTCGTCGTCGCGCGCGCCCTGGATCATCTCGGCGTCCCGAACACCCTCGCCCCCCGCTGGGGGGAGTCGTAACCGCGGTGGGGATCGTCCGCATCGGACTGATCTCTGACACGCACGGCCTCCTCCGCCCCGATGTGCACACCGCCTTCGCGGGGGTCGATCGGATCCTGCACGCGGGTGACGTCTGTGGTGATGAGATCCTCGATGAGCTCGCGCTGATCGCCCCGGTCGAGGCGGTCTTCGGCAACTGTGATCATCCCGAGGATCGCCGCCTCTGTGAGGCGCTCGAGCTCACCATCGGTGACGTGACCATCCATGTGCAGCATGGCCATGAACTCGGCCGCCCCAAGCCCGCGCAGGTTGCCGCGAGCTATGCGGCGCAGGTCTGCGTCTTCGGGCATACGCACAAACAGAGCATCGACCGGATCGATGGGCGCCTGATCATCAATCCCGGTGCGGCGGGACCGCGGCGCTTCGATCTGCTGCCGAGTGTGGCGGTGCTGACCATCGACGGTACGCACGCCGAAGCCGAGTTGATCGCGCTCAGGGTGTGAGCGGTTTGGTCCGCTTCAGTTCCTTGGGGAACTTCCGGAACCAAGCGGCGACCAGGAGCACCTCATCCACCTCCCGTCCCGGCACCGTCGTCGTCTCGCGCTCGATGGGGGCCATGATCTCTGTGATGCGTTCGGCGAGCGCCGCGCGTTCCTTGGCCGTGCGTGGGGTGGGGCACTCGTGCCGGACGCGGCCGCGACGGATCACGTAGGTACGATCGGTCTCCGAGGTCTCACTGGGGATGCGATAGGTGAAGCTCAGCGATTCGAGGGCGAATCGGATCCGCGCGAACTGCTCGCGGAGCGCTTCCAGACTCCGGACCTTGTCGCGCCAGACTCCGGCGCGCTCGTAGTCGAGCGCCTCACTCGCGCGGGTCATCTCATGGCGAAGGGGATCGAGCGGAGTCTCCGTCTCCCCCTCGAGGAAGGCGAGCGCCGTGCGTACCTGCTCGAGATACCCCGGCTCCACCACCGCCCCGATGCAGGGGCCGAGGCATTTGCCGATCTCATGTCGGATGCACCCCGGGGTGCGCGTGCGGGCGGGGCCGAGGTCGGGGCGGTCGGGGAAGTGCATCGGGGTGCTCAGCGCGCAGTCGCGGAGTCCGAGAACATCGTTGAGGGCGCGGACGGCTTCGTCCAGTTGGTGTGCCCCGCGGAATGGACCATAATAGGTCGCCGTTTCGTCCATGCCGGCAGAGCGCACCACCTGCAGGCGTGGCGCGGGGCCCTGCGAGAGCCGCACGAAGCCGTAGGCGCGCGCCTCCCGCTTCATCGCGACGTTGTAGCGCGGGCGGAGCTGCTTGATGAGTTGCATCTCGCGTAGGAGAGCGGCGAACTCGCTCGGCAGAGGATCCCAGACCAGCGTCGCGGCCTGTCGCAGGATGCGCGCCCCTTTGTCTTTCGGGTATTCTGCGCGGAAGTAGCTCAGGAGTCGGGTGCGGAGCGCCTTCGACTTCCCCACATAGATGACCTCGCCCTCTGGGGAGCTCATCCGATAGACACCGGGTTCGTCGCGCGCCTCGGCTTTCACGAGCGCGCGCATCGCCTCGATTCGCGCGAGCTCGGCGGGGGTCGGGGCGACGGCACGGCGACGGCGGGGGCGGCGGCGGGCGGGCATCTCAGCGCTGACAGGTGGGGCACCAGACGGTCTGGCGTCCGGCGAGGCGGTGCGTGGTGCGAAACGGGGTACCGCAGGCATTGCAGGGGAGACCGGCGCGGCCGTAGACCGCGAGCTTCGCGGCGAATCCCCCTCGCGAGCCGTACGCATCCTGGAAATCGCGGAAGGTCGTCCCACGGAGCGCGATCGATTCGGTGAGGACGGCGCGCAGCGACTCGAGCAGAGCACTCGCCTCGAGGCGTCGCAGGGACTTCCCAGCGCGAGTCGGACGGATCCGCGCGCGCCAGAGCGCCTCGTTGGCGTAGATGTTCCCCACGCCGGCGAGCTTCCGTTGATCCATCAGGAGGGTCTTGATCGCCTGGCGCGAGGAGCGCATCGCGTTCCAGATCGCGTCCGCGTCGAGCGCGGGGTCGAGGGGTTCGGGGCCGAGTGTCGCATCCCATGCCGTGTGCCGCGCCGCGTCGTGGAGCGCGATCGTGCCGAGCCGGCGGATGTCGTGGTAGCGGAGGGTGCGACCGTCGGCGAGGGTGAGGCGCAGGCAGGTGTAGCGTTCGTCGGTAGGCTCGGTGAGGAGGAGCGCGCCGGTGAAGCGTGGGGTCACGACGAGGTGATGCAGGTCGGGTACGCGGTCTGTGCTACCTTGTGACACGCCGCGCTCAAGGCGTAGCACGATGCTCTTCGCGCGTCGGCTGACACGCGTGATGCGCGCGCCACGCACCGCTCGAACGAACATCGCGGCGCTCGCCTCACGCAGCACATCGTCGCGCACGATGCTTACCGCTTCGATCACCGCTCCTCGGAGCGCGGCGTCAAGATCCCGCGCGATCGTCTCGGTCTCGGGGAGCTCCGGCACGCCGCGTCGTTACGCGCGCGCGAGTTCGCGCCAACCGATATCCCGACGGAACTGCGCTCCCTCGAACCGCACCGCCGCCGCATCCGTCGCACTCACCCGTTGCGCCTCGGCGATCGTCGATGCGATCGCCGTCACCGCGACCACGCGCCCGCCGCTCGTGACGAGCGTCCCATGCGCGTCGCGCCCCGTGCCGGCATGGAAGGTCCAGCACCTCTCGGAATCAGCTGGCAGCTGGATCGGATCCCCACTCCGCACCGAGCCCGGATACCCCGCAGCCGCGACCACCGTCGTCACCGACGCCCCGTCATGCCATGCCAGCGGGAGGAACCCCGCGATCGACTCCCCGCGTGCGATCGCGCGCATCGGGGTGAGCAGACTCGATGCCATGAGCGGGAGCAAGGCCTGCGTCTCCGGATCGCCGAACCGGCAATTGAACTCGACGACCTTCGGCCCTTCGGGGGTGAGCATCAATCCTGCGTACAGAAGCCCGGTGAAGGGGCACCCCGCCTCGCGCATCGCCGCGAGCGTCGGCTGGAGGATCCGCGTCGTCACCTCCTCCATCAGCGCCGGCGTCGCGAGCGCGACCGGGGCGTACGCCCCCATCCCGCCGGTGTTGGGGCCCGTATCCCCCTCGCCGATTCGCTTATGGTCCTGCGCGGCGATGAAGGGCAGGAGATGCGATCCATCGGTGAGCGCGAAGAGGGAGAGTTCCTCCCCCGTCATGAACTCCTCGACCAACACCTCGGCCCCCGCCGCACCGAACGCCTGCTCCACGAGCATCATCTCGATCGCAGCATCGGCCTCTTCTACGGACTGCGCGATTACCACCCCCTTACCCGCCGCGATCCCTGAGGCCTTGATCACCACCGGGAGGTTGTGCGCGCGTACCGCCGCCTTCGCCGCCGCCGCCTCGGTGAAGGTCTCCGCTCGCGCGGTGGGGATCCCTGCCTTCAGCATCAGCGATTTCGCGAAATGCTTGGAGGTCTCGATTCGCGCTGCGGCCGCCGTGGGGCCGAAGATCGGGAGTCCCTCCACACGGAAGCGATCGACGATCCCCGCCTCGAGTGGCGCCTCGGGACCGACCACGGTGAAGGCGACCCCCTCGGCCTTCGCGAGCGCGACCAGGCCGTCGAGATCGGTCACACGCACCGGCACGCATCGCGCGACATTCGCGATCCCCGCATTGCCGGGGGCCGCGATCACCTCACAGGTGGGGTCGTCTCGCGTGAGCTTCCAGGCGAGCGCATGCTCGCGCCCCCCACTCCCGATGAGGAGGATCTTCATCGGGACGACTCAGATTCCCTTAAAGGCCTGCTCGAGGTCCTCGAGGAGATCCTCGATGTCCTCCACCCCGACGGAGAAGCGGAGCAGCCCATCGGTGATCCCGATCTCGAGGCGACGCGCTGGCTCGATCGAGGCATGTGTCATCCCTGCCGGCTGGCAGACGAGTGACTCCACGCCACCCAGCGACTCGGCGAGGGTGAAGAGCCGGAAGCGACGGACGATCATGTCGGCGTTCTCCCGTGAGCCGGTCTCACAGGAGACCATCCCGCCGAAGCCGCGCATCTGCCGCTTCGCGAGCTCGTGCTGCGGGTGCGACGCGAGCCCGGGGTAGAAGACCCGCTCCGCGCCGACGCGATCGGCGAGCCACTGCGAGACCGCGCGACCATTCGCGTCGTGGGCGCGCATGCGCAGCGCGAGCGTCTTGGTCCCGCGGAGAGTGAGCCAGGCATCCATCGGGCCGGGGACCGCGCCACCGGAGTTCTGCGCAAACTGCACCCGCGCCGCGAGCGCATCGTCGTTCATCACCGCCACGCCGCCCAAGAGATCGGAGTGCCCGTTCAGGTACTTCGTGCTCGAGTGCCAGGCGAGGTCGGCGCCCAAGGCGAGCGGGTTCTGGAAGAAGGGGGAGGCGAAGGTGTTGTCGACGATCGTGAGGGCGCCGGCCTTCTTCGCGATAGCGCTCGCCGCCGCGAGATCGGTGAGGTGCATCAACGGGTTCGTCGGCGTCTCGAGGATGAGCCCCTTGGTGTTCGGGCGGATCGCATCTTCGATTCGCTGCGGATCGCGCGTGTCGACCCAGGAGATCGCGATCCCGTAGTGCTGGATGATCTTGTCGACCAGACGGAAGGTCCCGCCATAGACGTTCGACCCGATCACGAGGTGATCGCCGGCGCGGAAGAGCTTCATCAGGGTGTCGAAGCACCCCATCCCTGACGAGAAGGCGAAGCCGTGCTTCGCGCCCTCGAGATTGGCCACATTCCGCTCGAGGGCCTCTCGTGTGGGGTTCTTGCTCCGCGCGTACTCATACCCCTTGTGGACCCCGAGCGCTTCCTGCGCGTAGGTCGAGGTCTGATGGATCGGGGGCATGATGGTGCCCGTCGTGGGGTCGGGGCGCTGCCCCGCATGGATGGCGCGCGTGGAGAAGCCGCGGCCGACGTCGTCTGGGAGAATCTGGGTCATGTCGGAAAGGTACCGGACCGCCCCGATCGCGGGCGAGGGTCAGGGGAAGCGCGTCGTCCGGGGATGGAAGCTCTGCCAGCTGTGCCAGAACTCCTGGCTCGCGCTGATCGGCCGGAGGGCACCGACGGGGCCACGCCCGCTGAACCCGAAGGCCAGTGGCCCCGACCGAAGGGAATCCCCGTCGCGGAGGAAGCGCGCCTCGACCGTTGGGCGCTCGAAGGCGAAGAAGCTCGCGCTGTCCGCGGCGACCACGAGGACGATCGGGCGCCCCGCGAGGGTGTCGTTGATCGCCCCCGCTGCGAGCAGCGCATTCCAGTCGTAGGCGCGATCGGCCCCGCCGAGGCTCACCCCGACCACCCACGACTTCCGTTCCCATGAGCGGGGGTCGGTCCCCGTGAGTGTGCGGCGGCTCGTCCCACGCTCGAAGGCGTAGTCCTTGTCGTACTCCGCGGTGAACCGTGGATCGCCGCGCATCACCCGCGTGTCGGGGTGGAGCGCGATCCATTGACGGAGCGTCACCTGCACGCTCGGGATCTCGGGGAGTACCGTCCCACGGCGTGGTCCGACGAGCGCCTCGCCATTCGCCTGGCGCCACCAACTTCCGGTGGTCTGGTCCTCGAGCATCGCATTGAATTCGTCCATCCCCACGAGGCGGAACCGCTCCACGGCGCCGTCGAACACCGGATCGAAGACCCGCCCGGTGCGGCAGACGGTGCAGTAGGTGACGAGGACCGGGCGGCCCGCGATCGTGTCGGTCATGAAGTGATGGTAGCCGATGAACTGCAGGGGATAGGCGCGCGCCTCGCCGTTCACCACGACACCGACCACGATGCGATCCGGGGCTACCTCGGTGGCGCTCGCGGCGACCATCGTGACGCTTTCGGGCTGCTGGAAGATCCGGTCCGCCGCCATGACGAAGTTGGTCGCGTAGGTGATCCCGCCGGTCGCCAAGGCGAGAACCGCCGAGGCCCATCGGCGCCACCCCGTGCGCGGAGACGCTGGGATCCCCCACGCCACCATCACGAGGCAGAGCGCGCGGATCGGCCAGCGCAGCGAGTGCAGCGTGTAGGCGATCTCGACGCTCCGGACGCGCTGTGAGCCCGGGAGGGGCATCACGAACCAGGCGGCGGCGGCCTCGAAGAGCGCGAGGGTGAGGAGCCCGCAAGGGAGCGCGAGGCGGCGCTTGCGGCTTACGATGCCACGTGGAGCGTGCGCCCCGCCAGCAGAGGGATCAGGAGCGCCGTCACGATCGCGGCGTCACCACGCGCGGGATCGATCTCCATTTCCCGGTCATCGAGGTCGAGGAGTGCTCGGTGCGTCAGCATGATCGTCGGTGCGCTCGGAAGAAGCAGCGCCTCCTCGTCCCGCCCAGGGAGATCGGTCTCCCCCTCGACCGTCAGCCCCACGTGCGAGCCGAGGTCGACCATCTGCTCACGACCTTCGGGCGTGCGGACCATCGCCGTCCGCGGGATCGCGTCGAGGAGCACCACGCCGAGCGATGCCGGCACCTGATCACGATGCGATGCGAGGGTGAAGACCGCCCCGACATCCGAGGCTGCGCAATCGGCAGCGAGCTCCTCCGGCGACCTGTCCAACGGCAGCACCACGGCCCCACGCCCATCGCTCGCCGTGAGCGCCACCACCGCTGCAGGCCCCGGCGGCAAGAGGAGCGCGCTCCGCCGCCCTGCGAGCATCCGCACGAGCGGGGCGCTCCGCTGGAGCAGGGTGAACCCCGCCGCGACGAGCTGCGAGGCAGGGAGATCGTCGATGCGGCCACCGGCGGCGGCGAGGCGGAGGGCGAGGGTGTCCACGGAGTGAACGATAACGCCGTCCCCATCGCCTCCAATTGCCCTCTGGGAACCGGTATCTTTCGAGAATGTCTCCCGATCCTCGTCTGATGATCAGCGTCTCCGGCATCCGGGGACGGGTCGGCCATGGGCTGACCCCCGAAGTCGTCGCACGCTACGCCGCCGCCTTCGGTGCCTGGGCCATCGCCCGCGGCACCGCGCGCACCATCGTCTTGGGCCGCGATAGCCGCGTCTCCGGTCCCCTCTTCCACGCGGTCACCCGCGCGGCGCTCGAGAGCGTCGGCGCCGATGTGATCGACATCGGGCTCACGACGACCCCCACGCTCCAGCTCGCCGTCGAGCATCATCACGCTGCCGGTGGACTCGGGATCACCGCGAGCCACAATCCGATCGAGTGGAACGCGCTCAAGTTCATCGGGCCGGACGGTCTCTTCCTGAGCGCCGCGCAGGGCGCCGAGATGCGTGCGCTCGTCGAGCAGGGGATCCCCTATGCGATGTGGGATCGGCTCGGTCAGGTGCACTTCGATGGCGAGGCTATCACGCGCCACATCGATCAGGTCCTCGCGCTCCCATTCATCGACGTGCCGGGGATCCGCGCACGGAAGTTCCGTGTCGCCTTCGACGCCTGTCATGGGGCCGGCGGTGAGGTGATCCCACGCCTCCTCGAGCTCTTGGGCTGCGAGGTGCACGCGATCGGGCTCACCCCCGATGGACGCTTCCCGCGCCCCCCTGAGCCGGTCGCCGAGCATCTCACCGGTCTCGAGGCCCTCGTCAAGAAGACCGGGGCCGCCGTCGGCTTCGCGACCGATCCCGACGTCGACCGCCTCGCCCTCGTCTCCGATGCAGGGCAAGCGATCGGTGAGGACTACACCTTGGCCCTCGCCACGCGCGTCGTCTTGAAGCACCGCACCGGTCCCGTGGTCATGAATCTCTCCACGAGCCGCATCGTCGACGACATGGCGGGCGAATCTGGCGCGCGCGTCCTCCGCGCTCCCGTGGGCGAAGTGAACGTCGCCCTCGCCATGCGCGAGGCTGGCGCCGTGATCGGCGGGGAAGGGAACGGGGGCGTCATCCTCCCCGAACTCCACCTTGGCCGCGACGCGCCACTCGGCGTCGCGTTGATCCTTCAGCTCCTGCACGAGGCGGCCGAGCCCCTCTCCAAGATCGTCGCACGCTTCCCGCGCTACGCGATCGTGAAGGACAAGCTCGATCGCCCCGATGCCCCCCTCGACGCGGTCTACGCGCAGCTGCGTTCGGCCTTCCCCGACGCCGAGGCCGACACCCAGGATGGGTTGCGCCTGAGCTGGCCCGATCGTTGGGTGCATGTACGCCCTTCCGGCACCGAGCCGATCGTGCGTGTGATCGCCGAGGCCCCGACCCGTGACGGCGCGCAGGCGCTCGTCGACCGCGGCCGCCAGCTCTTGGCCGCGCTCGCGACGTAGTCCCTGTAACCTGACCCCTCTTCCCAGACCCCTGTCTTTATGTGCGGTATCGTCGGTTACATCGGTCCCAAGGACGCCACCCCGATCCTCATCGGGGGGCTCAAGCGCCTCGAGTATCGCGGCTATGACTCCGCCGGCGTCGCGCTGATCGATCGCGGGGCGCTCGAGACGCGTCGCGCCGAAGGGAAGATCGCGCGGCTCGAAGGGGTGCTCGCCGAGCAGCCCGTGAAGGGGCATGTGGGGATTGGCCACACCCGCTGGGCGACGCACGGTCCGCCGAGCGATCGCAATGCGCACCCGCACCTGAGCACCGACAACACCGTCGCCGTGGTGCACAATGGCATCATCGAGAACGCCGATGCCCTCCGGAAGGAGCTGCACAGGAAGGGGCACACCTTCCGCTCGGATACCGATACGGAGGTGCTCTCGCATCTCATCCAAGAGCTCTTCGAAGGCTCCCTTGAGGAAGCGGTGATCGGGGCACTCCGCGTGGTCGAGGGGACCTATGGCATCGCCGTGGTCTCCAGCAAGGATCCTGGGAAGATCGTCGGCGCGCGGAAGGGGAGCCCGTTGCTCGTCGGGGTCGGTGACGGCCAGTACTTCCTTGCCAGTGACGCCTCGGCGATCCTCGCGCACACCCGCGAGGTGATCTACCTCAACGAGGGGGATCTCGCCGTCATCACCGCCGATGGGTACCGCATCCTCGACATCAACGCATCGCCCATCCGTCGCTCCGTCGAGACGATCGCCTGGGATCTCGATGCGATCGAGCGCGGCGGCTATGAGCACTTCATGCTCAAGGAGATCTTCGAGCAGCCGCAGACGGTGGCGAACACGATGCGCGGGCGCCTCCGCCTCGAGGAAGGCACCTCCAAACTCGGCGGACTCAATCTTAGCCACGACGAGCTGATGGCGATCGACAACATCGTGATCACCGCCTGCGGGACCAGCTGGCACTCGGCGCTCATCGGCGAACTGATGATCGAGGACATGGCGCGGATCCCGGTGGAGGTGGAGTACGCCTCGGAGTTCCGCTATCGGAATCCCATCGTCACGCCGGCGACGCTCTGCATCGTGATCTCGCAGTCCGGCGAGACGGCGGATACGCTGGCGGCGATGCGTGAGGCGAAGCGTCATGGTGCGCGGACGCTTGGGCTCGTGAACGTCGTCGGATCGACCATCGCCCGCGAGGACGATGGGGGGATCTACCTCCATGCCGGCCCGGAGATCGGGGTCGCCTCCACCAAGGCGTTCACGAGCCAGGTGGTCGCGCTCGCCTTGTTCGCACTCAAGCTCGCGCGGAAGCGGAACCTCTCGGTGACGCGTGGCCGCGAGGTCACGCAAGCGCTCGATCTCCTACCGAACCAGATCCAGGCGATCCTCGATCAGGCCGACGCGATCGAGGCGATCGCGGAGTCGTACAAGGACGTCCACAACTTCCTCTACCTCGGACGCGGCTACAACTTCCCCGCCGCCCTCGAGGGGGCGCTCAAGCTGAAGGAGATCAGCTACATCCACGCCGAGGGGTATCCGGCGGCGGAGATGAAGCATGGCCCGATCGCGCTGATCGATGAGAAGATGCCGGTGGTCTTCATCGCCCCGCACGACTCCGTGTTCGAGAAGGTCGTCTCGAACATCCAAGAGGTGAAGGCGCGTGGCGGGAAGACGATCGTCATCACGAGCCGCGACGAGCCGGCCCTCGCTGGCCTGATGGACCACGAGATTCGGATCCCCGAGACGGTGGATATGCTCACCCCGGTGCTCGCGAGCATCCCGCTTCAGCTCCTCGCGTACTACATCGCGGTGAAGCGCGGGGCGAACGTCGACCAGCCGCGGAACCTCGCCAAGTCGGTCACCGTCGAGTAGTCGAGCGCGATGCGCGTCCTGCTGCAGCGGGTCTCGCGCGCCGAGGTGCGCGTGGATGGCGCGGTGATCGGGCAGATCGGGCGCGGGTTCTGTCTCCTCGTCGGCTACACCGCGACCGATACCGAGGCCGAGAACCGCTGGATGGCGGAGAAGGTGTCGGGGCTCCGGCTCTTCACCGGCGCCGAGGGCAAGATGAACCTCGGGCTCGAGGAGGTGCAGGGTGCGCTCCTCGTCGTGAGCCAGTTCACGCTCTACGGTGACGCCGCGAAGGGGCGGCGTCCCTCGTTCATCGATGCCGCCCCGCCAGAACAGGCGCGTGCGCTCTACCTCCAGTTCATCGATCTCCTGCGCGCGCAGGGGGTCGACGTCGCCACCGGGGAGTTCGGCGCCGATATGGCGGTGGAGCTCGTGAACGATGGTCCCGTCACCCTCTGGCTCGAGCGATGATGCCGCCCCTTGAGGTCATCCTCGCCTCGCAGTCCCCGCGCCGCCGGGATCTCCTCGATCTGATCGGGATCACGCATGTCGTGCGTCCCGCCGACATCGACGAGTCGGTCCTCCCGGACGAGGCCCCCGTCCCACACTGCGAGCGACTCGCGCGCTCCAAGGCGGCGACCCTCGCCGCGCTGGCCCCCACCTCGGTGGTGATCGCCGCCGACACCATCGTCGTCTTGGACGACGCGATCCTCGGCAAACCCGCCGATGTGGCCGAGGCGCGCGCGACCCTCGCGCGGCTCAGTGGCCGCACGCACACGGTGCACACCGCGATGGCGGTCGCACACCAGGGGCGCACCGTGAGCGCCGTCGAGTCGGTTCAGGTGACCGTCCGCGCCCTCACCGCCGATGAGATCGCCGCCTATGTCGCGACCGGCGAACCGATGGACAAGGCCGGGGCCTACGGCATCCAGGGTTATGGGGCGACGATCGTCGAGCACATCGACGGCGACTACTTCAGCGTGATGGGGCTCGGCCTGCGGCGACTCGTCGCGCTCCTCGCCGAGCTGGGCCTACGCTATGACTTCGGCGCTGGGGTCAGCCGCGGCGGGTAAGCCGCCGCATAGTGCGTCCGCCACCGCTCGACGCGGTCGAGCACCTGTTGCACCGTGATCCGCGGCATGCGATCGGGACGGTTCTCCATCGAGATCGGATAGTCTTCACCAGGATCACCATACGCGTCGATCATCAGATCGCCGAACCTGCGATATGGCCCTATGCGCTTGGGATTCGAATAGGCGATGAGGCTCACGACAGGGCGGTCGAGCGCCACCGTGATATGCAGCGGCCCCGTGTCCGGCGAGAGGACGAGCGCCGAGGCATCGAGGATGCCCACCAGACCGCGCAGGCCGCCCGCACCGAGCGCACTCATCGGCCTGTGTCGCGCCCGCTCAAGGATCACCCGCTCGGCCTGCACCTCACGAGCCGATCGCGCGCCGACCAATACCGGCTGCAATCCAAAGTCGGACCAGAGTGCGTCACAGACCTCGGCCCACCGCTCTGGGATCCAATCCTTCACCGGCTTGCTCGTCGCGACCACGATCGGCGCGATCGGACGATCAAACCGTGCCATGAACTCACGTTGCCAGACGCGTTCGGCCTCATTCCACGGCCCGAGCCCCCAGGTGACCGACTGCGAATCGACACCAAGCCACTCGGCGAACTCCAGATACTGGTCCTGCACATGCTGCATCGCATGCGGCGGGATGCGGTGTGTGGTGAAGAGCCAGTTCGCGTCGCGCGCCCGCGCGCGATCGAAACCGAGCTTCACCGGGGCCTGCGTGAAGCCCGTGATGATTCCCGCCTTGAAGTAGACCTGGAGATTGATCACCAGATCGAAGCGGTGCGCGTGCAGCGCGCGTCGGATCTCGAGGAAGCCGCCGAGCCCCTTGGTCCGGTCGAACAGGAGGATCTCGTCGACCAGAGGATGGCCGCGCACGAGACCCGCCGGTCCGGGTTGCAAGACCCAGGTGACATGCATCGCCGGATTCGCCCGCTTGAGCGCCGTGAGCAGCGGGAGCACATGCACCACATCCCCCACGGCGGACATCATCACGATGCAGACGCGATCCATCGGGACGCGGCTCATGCGCCCTCCTCCGTCGCGAGCCGGCGCAGTCGTGCGATCGCCGATTCGTCGATCGGGAGCGCCCAACGATCCCGCCATTTTCGCAACGACCGCTCCAGCCGTGCGAGGTTCCGCTCAGCGATCCTCGCATCGTTCGGCGCGCCGAGGCGTACGCGATCCACATCGAGGAGCCAGGCATGCCACCGCCCACCCTCCAACGCCAGATGCAGATTCTTCGCGTTGAGGTCGGCGTGATGGATCCCGCCGGCGCGCAGATCGCTCAGGAGGGCGGCCACCGCCGTGAGGAGGTGTTCGCGCGTCGCCACATCGGCGCGGCTCCAGATGGTGGGCAGATCCGCGCCATCGGGAAGTCGACGCGTCACCACGTCGATGCGGTTGGTGCTGAGCCCCGCGGGATAGAGCGCATAGCCGATCACATCCGGCGTGCGCACGCCCGCCTCCCGCAGATGGAGCGCCATCCGAAGCTCCCAGGGTGCGCGCCCCGCGCCACGGAAGCGATCGCCGAGAAGCGAGGCGAAGGCCCCCCCATGATGCGTGTGGCGCACCACGACGGAGATCGCACTCCCAGGGAGCGTCACCCCCCACGCCGTCAGCCGCCCCTGGAAGGGGACCGCCTCCGGTACCGCTCCCGCCCAGGCATGGACCGTGGGGGCCTCGGCTAATGCGCGTCGAAGCCCGTCGAGGCAGGCCAGTCGCGCGACGATCGTCGTACGACCCACCATCGCGCGGTCGTAGCCCGCAGGGACCTCCACACCGATGGACTTCACCGCCGAACGCGGAAGACCGGGAGAGGTTGGCTCTTCCCCTTGAGTTCCATCGGAGGGAGGGGATCGAGCGTCGGTGGGGTGGAGAGCGCGGCGCGGAAGGGCTCCGAGAGGAGGATCTCGCCGGCCCCCGCGGCCCCACAGAGCCGACTCGAGGTGTTCACCGGATCGCCGATCACCGTGTACTCCAAGCGGCGCTCGCTCCCGATGTTCCCCGCGAAGACATCCCCCACGTTGAGCCCGATCCCGATCTCCAGCGTCGGGCGACCCGCGGCGCGCCATCTGGCATTGAGCGCGTCGAGCGCCGTCATCATGTCGAGCGCGGCCTGCATCGCGCGATCACAGTCGTCCGGTTCGCCGATCGGCGCGCCCCACTGCGCCATCACCGCATCGCCGATGAACTTGTCGAGTGTCCCGCCATGACGGAACACGCACTCGACCATCTCGGTGAAGTACTCGGTGAGCAACCGCGCCATCGCATCGGGATTCATCGTCTCCGAGAGCGCGGTGAAGCCGCGGATGTCGGAGAAGAGGATCGCGACCGGCCGCTTCTCCCCGCCAAGCGTGACCGCATCGGGGCTCGAGGCGATGCGCGCCGCGAGCTGCGGGGTGAAGAAGCGCTCGAAGTTGCTCCGCGCCAGCGCCTCACGTCGGATCCGATCGGCGAGCTGCCCATTCTCCAGCGACACCGCCGCGATCCCCGCGAACGCGATCAACAGGTCGAGGTCGGCCTCGCCGAAGCGAGTGAGGGAGAAGTTGTCGACGTAGAGCACGCCGAGGGCGCGTCCCGCACCGTCGAGGAGCGGGACGCACATCGCGGAGCGCACCTTCTGGAGCACCACCGATTGGCCGGTGAAGCGTGCGTCCTGAGCGGCATCGTCCGAGAGGATCGCGACCTGCTCCTCCAGTGCGGTGCGAAGGATCGACTGCGGGACCTCGCCAGTCGCCTCGTGGCCCCGCCGATCACGTGAGAGTTTCGGTACGAGGGCGTCGTCGGTGTCGGTGAGGAGGATCGCACACCGATCGGCCTCGAGGACCTGGAAGGTGTAGTCGACGATCTTGCCCAAGAGGGTGTCGAGATCGGTCGCGCGCCCGAGCCCCTTCGAGACCTCGAGCAGGAGCGCGAGGCGGCGCCGGTCCTTGGCAGCGGGATCGTTGGCGGGCGCGGCGGCGCGGGCCGCGGCGATCGCCTCGAGCTCCGAGAGCTTGGGGACCTGGCGGACGATCGTCGCGCCGGGCGCGGCGATCGGTGCGCTGACGGCGGCCACCGCCGGAGTCGCCGCGATCGAGGTGCAGGTGAACCCCACCTTCCCGAACCGTACGGTCTCGCCCGCGCGCACCAGACCTCCCGTGGCCTCGACCGGCGCGTCATTGATATAGGTCCCATTACTCGACCCGAGGTCGCGCACGGCGACACCCTCCCTCGTGACCCGGAGCTCGGCGTGCTGGCGGGAGACCGTGGGATCCACCACCGGGCAGTCGGTCGTCGTCGCGCGGCCGACCACATACGGGTTAGACCCGAGGAGGTCGAAGGTGGTGGGGTGACCGATCCCGGTCAGGCGGAACGACATGGGGGAAATATGCGCCCCCCCCTCCCTCGGGGCGACGGTTGTGAGGGTCGAGGCGCCCCGTGAGATTCCGCCTATGTCCCTCCTGCGGTTCGTTCGACTCGTCCTGCTCACCGCCCCACTCGCCTCACCGCTCGCGGCCCAGGAGCGCTGGAACGACGAGCAGACGCTCGCCCTCGTCCGCTCGGCGATCGTACAGCGAAGCGCGCAACTCGCCGACACCGCGCTGCGCGACTACAGGGCCCGCGCGCATGGCTACGTCACCTTCCTCGCGCAGTTCGGCGAGGGGTTCCCCCTTCCACCGGCGGTGGTGAAGTCAGACGAGCTCATGGTCGAGGTCCTCTGGCAGGCCCCGGACCGGAGCGCACAACGGATCATCGGGCGGCGCGACACGCTCCTGCTGCCAACCGACATGAACTACCACCGCGATCATCTCGGGGTGGTGCAGAACAACTTCCCCTCGATCATACGGCTCGGCGACGGCGATGAGGTACGCGATGTCGCGCATCCCCTCTCCACCGCGGGGCTGGCCCTCTACGACTATCGGCTCAGCGATTCGCTCGCGATCCGATCGGGGACCCAGGCGATCGACGTCCTCATGATCCAGGTCCGCCCCAAGGATGACCGGCAGGCGGCCGCCGTCGGGGCGGTCCATCTCGATCGGGCGAATGCCTCCGTGGTGCGGATGACCCTCTCCTTCACCCGTGCCGCCCTCAAGGATCCTCAGCTCGAAGATGTCTCGGTCATCCTCGAGAATGGGTTGGTCGAAGGGCGCTTCTGGCTCCCGCGGCGGCAGGAGATCGAGATCCGGCGCACGGCGACCTGGATGGATTTCCCCGCGCGCGGGATCATCCGCGGTCGATGGGAGATCACCGACGTCGAACCGAACATCACGCCGGCGCCAGACCGCTTCATGGGACCCGAGATCACCGAGGTGCCTCGCCAGCTCCAGCGCACCTACCCGTTCGAGGGCGAGATCCTCCGCGCGCTCCCTGAGGCGATCCGCACGTTGGATGACGCCGAGGTGCGCGAGGTACAGGAGGCCGCGCGCCAGCTGGTGCGCGCGGGGGCACTCGCCCGGGTCGGACTCGCGCGGCCTGCGGCGCGCCGCGTCTCCGATCTCCTGCGAGTCAATCGGGTCGAGGGCTTCGCCGCCGGCGCCGGCCTCTCGCAGACCCTCGGCAGTGGCTTCACGGTCTCCATGCTCGGTCGGTTCGGTACCGCGGACCATCGCTGGAAGGGCAGTGGGGCACTCACCTGGCGATCGCCACGTGAGGCCCAGTGGAACCTGGAGTGGTCCGATGATTTCGGTGAGGCTGGGGGGCTCGCGGAGGTGAGTGGGCTCCGGAACTCCCTCGCCGCGCAGGAATTCGGGAGCGATTGGACCGATCCGTACGGTCTCGAGCGCGGACGGATCCGATACACCTCGGCGCCGCGCGAGCGGGATCGCTGGTCGATCGAGCTCGCCCGTGAGCGGCATCGACCCCTCGCGGTCGCTGCGACCCCCGCGACGGGACGCTACGAACCGACGCTCGCGGCGGACCAAAGCATCCTCACGGCGACGACCCTCGGGTGGATCCGCGCGCCGGCCGCGGAACCCTCGGCACCACAACTGTCGGGGAACGTGCATCTCACCCTGGCGCGTACCGATGCTGGCGCGACGCCTGCCACGGCCCTCGTACGACTCTCGGCTGAGCTGGAGGCGCGCCATCCTGCCGGAGCGGGGCTCGTGGTCGCTCGGACCCTCCTCCACGGGATCACGGGCGGGGCCGGGGTCCCGGTGCAGTGGGGCGCGTTCGCCGGGGGGCCGCTCTCGGCGCCGGGCTACGCCTTTCACGCGCTCCGTGGCGACGCGATGGTGGCCCAGCGGGTCGAGTGGCATCGACGCGCCGGATCGGTCCCGGTTCGCTTCGGGCGGTTCGGCGCGGTGCCGACGACGGTGACCGTCGCCCCCTATGTCCATCAGACCATGATCCATGCGAGGGACGGTGCCGGTTGGACCTCGGCGCCGAGCGTCGGGCTGGGGGTCATCGGTCTCTTCGACCTCCTGCGGTTCGATGTGGCGAGGCCGTTGCGGGGGCGTGGATGGCTCGTCACCCTCGACGTGGCGCGGGCCTTCTGGCCGGCGCTCTGACCCATCGGGGTGCGCTACATTTCGGATGAGCCTCTTGCCCCCTCCCGAATGAACCGACCTCAGCGCGCGAAGGACGAATGGTTGCGAGCGACCATCGAGGGGTTGCTTTCGGCGGATGAGCTGTCGCAGCTCGCGTCGGTGCCGGTGGAGAGTCTCTGGAGTGCGGCAGTGGACCGAGGCTTCGTCACCGACGACGAATTAGCGGCGGCGGTGGGGGTGCGTTTCCGTCTCAAGGTCGCGAATCTCGACCAGGTCTCCGCGCAGGCGGTCGAGGCGATGCCCGAGGCGCTGGCGCGTCGCTACGGGGTGATCCCCCTGGCCGTCACCGAGACCTCGATCGACGTGGCCACCGCCGACCCCCTCGATCTCGACTGCGAGCAGACCCTCGCCTTCGCCCTCGGCCGCACGGTGCGCATGGCGGTGGCTCCGCCTGCGGTCATCGCGCGGAAACTCGAGGAACTCTATCGGCCGCGCGAGGTGATCCAGCAGCTCGTCGACACCATGCGGGGGACGATCGAGATCGAGGCGATCGACGAGTCGGCCGAGGAGGACAGCATCGATGTCATCGCCAATCAGGCGGGCGACCGACCGGTCATCCGGCTGGTCGATCGGGTGATCGCGGAGGCGGTGGCCTCCCGTGCGTCGGACATCCATCTCGAGCCTGAGGAGACGGGGGTCGCGGTGCGGTATCGCATCGATGGGGTGCTTCGGCAGGTCATGGTGCTGCCGAAGGCGGTCAAGGTGCCGATCGTCTCGCGCGTGAAGATCATGGCGCAGCTTGACATCGCCGTTCGTCTCCGGCCGCAGGATGGTCGCGCTCGCGTCGCGGTCAGAGGCCATCGGGTGGACCTTCGCGTCTCGACCCTTCCGGCCTCTCAAGGCGAGAAGGTCGTCATCCGAATCCTCGACCAGAGCAATACCATCCTCAACCTCGAAGTGCTCGGGCTCCTCGAGACGGAGCTCCGAGAGCTCACGGCGTTGATGGATGCGCGGGAAGGGATGGTCCTCGTCACCGGTCCCACCGGCTCCGGCAAGACGACGACCCTCTACTCGATGCTGCAGACGATCAAGGAGCGCGGGGTCAACATCAACACGGTGGAGGACCCGGTCGAGTACCGACTGCCCGGGATCGTACAGGTGCAGGTGAATGAGAAGGCGGGCCTCACCTTCCCAGCGGCGTTGCGCTCGATCCTCCGACAGGACCCCGACGTGATCCTCGTGGGTGAGATCCGTGACCGGGAGACGGCCCAGATCGCGGTGCAGGCCGCGCTCACCGGCCACGTGGTCCTCTCGACGCTTCATACGAACGATGTCGCCGCGTGCGTCACGCGACTCACCGATATCGGGGTGGAGGCCTATAAGATCTCCGCCGCGCTGAAAGGGATCGTGGCACAGCGCCTCCTGCGGCGCCTCTGCACGCTCTGTAAGGAACCCGCGCGCCCCGATGAGATCCCGGAGCGCCTCCAGGGCTACTTCCCGCCAGAGGTCCAGCTCTATCGGGCGGTAGGATGTCCCGAGTGCACGATGACCGGGTATCGCGGGCGCCATGCGGTCCATGAGATGCTCACGGTGAACGAGGATCTCCAGGCGCGGATCGCGGCCGGGGAGCCGGTCGATCAACTCATCGAGGCCGCCCGGGCCGCCGGGATGCGCTCGCTCTGGGATTCTGGGGTGGAGCATGCCAAGCGTGGCGATACGACGATCGCCGAGCTCCTCCGGGTCCTCGAAGCCCCGTCTGAGGAGCGCGCCAAGGCGCGCACCACGACGGCGCAGCCCCCTCTGCGCGAGACAGGGCACGTGGCTATCCCGGTCGCTCCTCTCCCGCCCGCCATCGACCGAGGCCTCCCCGCCGCGATCCATCAGGAGCCAGCTCCGCCCACCGGGAAGGCGCCGCCTCCGCGACGCACCCTCCGGATGCCGCCGGAGAAGGTCTCCCTCAACCGGCCTACCACGACGCAGACGGCGACCGGTTCGTTCGTCACACCGGTGACGGCACCTGTGGCCATCGAGCATGTCTGGGATCGCGCCATGGACCCCCCATCGGCCTCTGGACCGACCGGCGCTCGGCGCAACGGTGCGCTGCACGACCCCCCCTCGGCCAAACCGCGGACGTCGCGATTCGAGGGCCCGCCCCCGCGGATCCTCCTGGTGGAGGACGAGGAGCCACTCCGTCGCGTCATGAAGGATCTCCTCGAACGTGACGGCTTCGTCATCTTCGAGGCAGGGGACGGGATCCAGGCCGTCGATCAGGTCGATCGGCTCAAGCCCGATGCCCTCGTGCCCGATCTCAACCTGCCACGGCTGGATGGCTTCGGGGTGCTGAAGCATCTGCGCGCTCGGGCGGAGACCCAGCGGCTCCCGGTGATCGTCCTCACCGCCAAGGGCGACGAGGACAGTGAGGTCCACGTCTTTGAAGCGGGGGCCTCTGACTATCTCACCAAACCTTTCCGCGCGCGCCCTCTCGACTCGCCTCCAGGCGGTCCTTGGTCGCAAAGCGATCGCGCTGACCTGACCCGTCGTGGGCCCTGCGAAGCCTGAGGAGACTCCACACCAGATGACCGGAGCCGTATCGGTCGGCGTTGTCGACGTGCTCGTGATGCGGGCGGTCACCAAAGGGTGGCAGGTGCTCGTCCTCCAACGCGCCGCGAACACACGGTGCCCTGGTTCGTGGGAGATGGTCCACGGGAAGGTCCTCCCGGGCGAGACGCTCGAGGCGGCCGCCCGTCGCGAGCTCCACGAGGAGACGGGGTGCACCCCGAACCGGCTGATCTCCGTGACGATGCATCCCTTCTATCTGCTCCCCACGCAGACGGTGCAACTCGCCGCGGTCTTCTGCGCGGTCGTCCCGTCCGACGCGTCCATCCTCCTCGGCGACGAACACACCCGGCACGTCTGGCTCACGCCGTCTCAGGCGCGGCGGCGCTTCAGCTGGCCCCATGAGAAGCGCTTCGTCGATGAGGCACGGATCCTCCTCGCGACCCCCGCCATCCACGATGTGATCGAAGTGCGCTAGCCCTCGCGCTCACGGCTCGTCCGGAGGCGGTCGTCCCCGTCGCGTGGGGCATTGGGCTTCACGCGCACGCTCTTCGCCGGGATCCCCACGTTCACGTGATAGGGGCGCACATCCTTGGTAGCCACCGCCACCGCCCCCACCATCCCGTTCTCCCCCACATGCACGCCGGCGAGCACCGTGGCGTGATAGGTCACCCGCACGTCGTCGGCCAAAATCGTCATGGCGTTGGTGACATCCACCTGCTCGACGATGCTGTGCGTGTGTGAGTAGATATTCGCGTAGTCGCTGATCGATACGCGGTTCCCGAGGCGGATCCCGCCGCGATCATCGAGCAAGACATGGCGGTGCACGACCACATCGTCCCCCACCTCCATGTTGTAGCCGAACGAGAACTCCACCTGCTGGAAGCATTTGAAGTTCTTGCCCACGCGTTTGAAGATGTGCGGCGCCAACAGGCGGCGGAGCTGCACGCCGAGGGCCACGGCCTGCCCCCCGATCGGGAGGCGATCGAACGAGTACCAGAGCCAAAGCAGGGGCTTCACCCGCTGGAAGCGCGCCTGGTCGCAGTCGCCGTAGTACTCGGGTTCGAGGGTGATCTGCCGCGGGTCGAGCGCGGCGATCGCGAGCCGTGTCCCCAGCGGTTCGCGCTCATCGTGCACCGTCTCCTCCCACCGGTCGCGATACATCGGGTACGCGAGCTCGAGCAGGGTCTCGCGGCAGAGCAGGGCGCGATCGGTGGCGGGGTCGGACAGACGTTCGGCGAGCTGGCCGAGCCAGCGCCCGGCCAAGGCGTCAGTCGAGGTCGGCGGGAGGGGCTGCAGCGGGATCCGTGGCATGCTCGGAAGATACCGCGAGCAGGGCCACCAGCGCCTCGGCCAACGCATCCCGACCTTCCCCCGTCGCCGCGCTGAAGGGGATGACCTGCTCGGGGTCGAGCTGCAGGGTCCGCGCGATCGTCTCCAGCTGCGCCGCGGCGGCCTGCGTGGAGAGCTTGTCGACCTTCGTCACGCAGATCACCGTCGGGACCCCGATATCCGCAAGGAGATCGAGCATCAGGCGATCGTCGTCGGTCGGTTCGCGCCGGACGTCGAGGAGCTGCACGACACCGCGTAGATTGGGCGATCGCCGCAGATACCCTTCGATGAGCGGGCGCCACTCTGCCTGGCGCGCCTTCGAGATCCGCGCGTAGCCATAGCCAGGGAGATCACTGAGGACGAAGGTCCCGTTCACCGCGAAGAAGTTGATCTCACGGGTCCGGCCTGGGGTGCGACTCACGCGCGCGAACGCCTTCCGGCGCACGAGGCGGTTGAGGAGTGACGACTTCCCGACGTTGGAGCGGCCCGCGAAGGCGATCTCAGGGAGCGTCGAGGTCGGCCGCCACCCATCGACGGTGGCCATCGGCCCGATGAACTCGAGCGAGCGGATGACGAGCGGGTCGGGCGACGCGCGATGGGCGGCGTCGTCCGTCGGGGCGGCGCTCACGCCTCCTTCTTGGCGCGCTTGGCGGAGAGCGTGAGGAGTGGCGCCTGTCGCTGCGTCACTGTCGCTTCGGTGACCCGGGCCTCGACCACATCGTCGCGGCTCGGGAGTTCGAACATCGTCTCGAGGAGGGTCTCCTCGACGATGGCGCGCAGCCCGCGGGCCCCGGTGCCCCGCTGGATCGCCTTGCGCGCGATCGCCTTGAGTGCACCGTCATCGAAGGTGAGTTGCACCTCCTCGAGCTCGAAGAGCTTGGCGTACTGCTTGGTGATCGCGTTCCGGGGTTCCTTGAGGATCTGCACGAGTGCCTCCTCGTCGAGCCCGTGCAGGGGCACCGAGACGGGCAGGCGCCCCACCAGTTCGGGGATCAACCCGAACCGGAGGAGGTCCTCCGGTTCCACATCGCCGAAGAGATTCGTATCGCCAGCCTTCGCCGGCTCTCGCGTCGCGGCCGCCGACCCGAACCCGATCTGCCGCTTCCCGAGCCGCGCCTCGATGATCTTCTCGAGCCCGTCGAAGGCGCCGCCGCAGATGAAGAGGATGTCCTTGGTGTTGAGCTGGATGTACTCCTGCTGCGGATGCTTTCGCCCGCCCTGCGGCGGGACCGAGGCCACCGTCCCCTCGAGGATCTTGAGGAGGGCCTGCTGCACGCCCTCCCCGGAGACGTCACGCGTGATGCTCGGGTTCTCCGACTTCCGCGCGATCTTGTCGATCTCGTCGATGTAGATGATCCCGCGCTCGCAGTCGGCGACGTTGTAGTCCCCGGCCTGGAGCAGTCGCACGAGGATGTTCTCGACGTCCTCGCCCACGTAGCCGGCCTCCGTGAGCGTCGTGGCGTCCGCGATCGTGAAGGGAACGTCGAGCATCCGCGCGAGGGTCTGCGCGAGTAACGTCTTGCCGACCCCAGTGGGACCGAGCAGGAGGATGTTCGACTTGTCGAGTTCGACCTCGCCCTCGCGCTTCGCCCCCGCGTTCACCCGCTTGTAATGGTTGTAGACCGCGACCGCGAGCGCCTTCTTGGCCGCCTCTTGTCCGATCACGTACTCGTCGAGGGTCGACTTGATCTCGTGCGGGGCGGGGACCCGGGCGATCGCCTCAGGGACGACCTCGCGCTCCTCATCCTCCGCGAGGATCTCATTGCAGAGCGTGATGCACTCGTTGCAGATGTAGACCGAGGGGCCCGAGATGAACTTCCGGACCGCGTCCTTGGACTTGCCGCAGAAGGAACAGCGGAGGTGGCGGTCGTGGGACATGGTCTCGGGAAGCTCAGGCGTTACTTGGTGGCCGTCAAGGTCGGGGCGGTCTCCTCACGGTTCACGACCACCTGGTCGATCATCCCGTAGGTCTTCGCCTCCTCCGCGCTCATGAACCGGTCACGGTCCACATCGCGCTCGATCTCCTCGAGGGGACGTCCGGTGTGCTTCGCCATCAGCTCGTTCATCTTCGCGCGGAGATAGATGATCTCACGCGCCTGGATCTCGATGTCGGCGGCGGTCCCCTGCGCGCCTCCCGAGGGCTGGTGGATCATGATCCGCGAGTGCGGGAGCGCCGAGCGCTTCCCGGGACGCCCCGCCGCAAGGAGGAACGCCCCCATCGAGGCGGCGAGCCCCATGCAGATCGTGTTCACCGGCGACTTGAGGAACTGCATCGTGTCATAGATCGCGAGCCCCGCCGAGACGCTGCCGCCCGGCGAGTTGATGTACAGATGGATGTCGCGCCCCGGGTTGTCCGCCTCGAGGAAGAGCATCTGCGCGATGATCATGTTCGCCACGTCGTCGTTGATCGGCGTGCCGAGGAAGATGATCCGGTCCATGAGGAGCCGGCTGTACACGTCGTAGCTGCGCTCACCGCGGCTTGAGCGCTCGATGACGTACGGATTCGGGATGATTGCCATGGGAATGATCCTTAGGGTCAGGCCTGTTCGATGGTGTTCTTGCCGAGGAGCCAGGTGAAGACCCGCTCCTCGGTGATGCTCCGTTCAAGCTCGCGGAGCCGTCCCGCCTTCTGCAAGGAGGCGTAGAGCGGACCCGGCTCGGTCCCGCGCTTCTCGGCGAGCTCGGCGACCTTGTCGTCCACGTCCTTCTCCGTGGCGACCAGCCCCTCGCGCTCAGCGATGGTGTCGATGATCAGGTCGCGGCGCACCTGCCGCTCTGCCATCCCCTGGATCTCATCACCGAACTTCACCAGCTCGGCCTCTGGGATCCGGTACGCCTCGGCGTAGGCGCGGATCATCTGCTTCACCCAGCTCGGCGGCAGGTCGAATGGGTTCGCCTGCACGATCTCGTCGAGGAGCTGCGTACGGGCCGCCGCATCGGCGTCGCGCACCGCGGCCGCCGCCATGTCCGCGCGCACGACCTGCTCGAACGCCGCGAGGGAATCGAAGTCCCCCATCTCGCGCGCGAAGGCATCGTCGAGCGCCGGCAGTGCCTTCCGCTTCACCTCGGTGAGGGCGACGCGCACCTGCCGCGTCTTCCCGCGCTGCGCCTCATCGGGGAAATCCTCGGGCCAGGTCACCGACCGTTCGACGGTCTCCCCGGGGTTCATCGTCATGACGATCTCCTCGATCGCCGGGATCACCTGACCGGCCCCCATCACGAGGCGGTACTCACGCCCCTCGGGGATCGTCCCGTCCTCTTCGGTCGCCAGCATGACGGTGACGAGGTCTCCCTCGTTCGCCTTCCCCTCCGCCGGGGTCCAGGTCGCACGCTGGTCGCGGAGCCGCTCGATCTGCTCCTGCACCTGCTCATCGGTGACGACGTCCGTGGGACGCATCACGCGGAACCCCTCGAGCTTGTCGAGGGTGAGGGTCGGGCGCACCTCGCAGTGGAGCTCGAAGCTCAGACTCTGGTCCTCGCCGAACTTCACGTCAAGGGCGTGCGGCTGCGTCACGAGCTCGAGCTTCTGCTCGGTGACGACCATCTCGAACGCCTCGCGGAGGAGCGCCTCGACCGCTTCCTGGTCGATGGCGGCGCCGTACTGCTTGCGCACCATCCCGACGGGGGCCTTGCCTGGCCGGAAGCCAGGCACACGGACCTGTTTGGCGACGCGGGTCGCAGCCTTGGTGCGGGCCTCGACCACGCGGGTCGCGGCGACGGCGATCTGCAGCCGACGCTCGGCCCCCTCGCTCTTGGTGGCGGTGATCTGGATGTCCATATCGTTCAACGGGATAGCTGAGATTCGGAGGGACACGAACCCCCGCCACCGGGCTCCGGTAGCGGGGGGCTCAGGAACAGAGGGAAGTTAAGCGGCTGGACGACGCCGGGCCAGCCAGAGCGGGAGCCCCATCGCCACGATCCCGCCGATGACCGCCAGCCAATACCCATGCCGGGCGGTGACCGCGATCGGCATCACCCCGTTCATCCCGTAGATCAGGAACGGGAAGGCCGCCGTCGCCACGCTCCCCTTCCAGGTGGTCGGGGGGACGATGGCGAGCATGATCCGGCTCACGACCACTCCGGTCACGTACCACCCGATCCAGTTGGAGATCGGCATCCCGTAGAACACCGGCTCCACCAGCCACCCCGGGACCCAGGCCGGGACGCGATCGAGCTCCCAGACCCAGTGCGGCGGGGTCACGTTGGTCATGTGGACCTCCATCGGCAAATCCCACGCCGTGAGGACCGCCCCCGCCACCAGAGCCCAGCGCCACCGTGTGGCGGAGGAGTCGTCAGTCACGAGGAGCCGCCCGCAGATCGCGAGCGACCCGTAGAGCATGTAGTACCAGGAGATCGGGATGGGGTAGGGCACATCCCCCATGATCCGGTAGCCGAGCATCTCGGTGTAGCGATAGGGGCCGAAGGGGAGGCCGACGTTCGTGCCGCCCAGCTCGGACAGCAGCGCGACCCCACTCGCGACGACCATCACCGCCACCGCGCGGCCCCACCCGAAGCGCGGGCCCGAGTGCAGGAGCACCGCGATCGTCCCGAGCAGGATGTACACTTGCCCCGAGTACTTCCACCCGAGGGTGTAGACCGTCTGCGTGTACGGGCCCTGCATCCAGATGGGGAACTCCCCAGCGAGGATCGTCACCATCGCGAACGTCGCGAAGACGATCATCGCGAGGTGGCCATACATCAATCCATGCGCCGCGCGATCGAGGGGCGTCATGGGCTCCGGGCCAGCATTCAGGCGCATAGCATCATCTCCTCAGGGCGAGTCAGGGCGCGTTCACCCCATTCGATCACCGGTCCGCCCTCGGGAGGCTGCGCATCCTCGGCGCCGCGCCAGACCGACCAGAGCAAGCCAGCCCGGGCGAAGGTGCCGACGCGGGCGCGCACGGTGATCGAGTCGTAGCCATTCCGCTCGATGGCGCCGAGGATCGCGGCGTAGCCATCGGCACAGGCGCGGGCGCAGCGGCGTGCATCGGGTTCGAGGAGGAGGATGCCGGGAGCCGCCGCGCGATAGAGTGCGCGCGCCCGCGCGATCTCGTGGCGCATCAGGCGGGCCCAGCGCGGGTCATGCCGGAGCGTGGGATCGTGCAACACGCGCTCGGAGTCGAGGCCGAAGGCGCCGAGCACATCGTCGGGGAGGTAGCAGCGCCCCCGCGTGGCATCCTCGCCGACATCCCGCAGGATGTTCGTGAGCTGCATCGCGACACCCAGGGTCCGGGCGTACCGGACGGCCCGCGTGCGTGTCTCATCATCGTGACCGAGCACCCCGAAGATGTAGGTGCACATCGAACCGACGGAGGAGGCGACCCCCTCGCAGTAGCTCGTCAGTTGGCTCCACGAGTCGTAGTGCGCCGGGTGCAGGTCGCAGGCCACGCCATTGAGCAGCTCCTCGAGCACCTCGCTCGGCACGCCGTATTCGGAGACCGCGCGCCAGAGCTCGCGGAAGACCGGCCCATCGGGGCGACCACTCAAGGCTTCGGCCACGCCGATCCGGTACTGCGTCAGCTCCTGCGCGACCGACGCGGGGTCGCGTGCCTCCGCCATCCGGTCGACGATGTCGTCGGCGAGTCGGCAGAAGGCGTACACGGCGAAGGCCCCGCGCCGCTTCCGCGGCGGGAGGAAGCGGCTGGCGAGGGCGAAGGTGCGCGCGTAGGTGCGCGTGATCGACTCGCAATGGTGCGCGTCGGCACGCGCGAGGTCGGCGTCCGTCTCCTTCAGGATGCCGGGCAACATCGTCACGCAGCCGACTCGATCAGGTCGGCGACGATCTTCCCCGAACTGATCACCCCGGGAAGCCCCGCCCCCGGATGTGTCCCCGCGCCGGCGAAGTAGAGGTTCGGGATATCCTCGCTCTTGTTGTGCGGACGGAACCAAGCCGATTGCAAGAGCGTCGGCTGCACCGAGAAGGCGCTCCCGAGGTGACTCGACAACGTGTCACGGAAGTGCAGCGGATCGATCCGGTGCTCGGTGACGAGGTGCTTCGAGAGCCCCGGGAGATACCGATCCTCGAGGTATTGCATGATCCGGTCCCGATACGCCTGCGAGGTGAGGCGCCAGTCGGTGGGGCCGCCGAGGTGTGGGACCGGCGAGAGCACATACCAGGCATCGCACCCTGGGGGCGCGAGCGAGGGATCGGTCGCCGTCGGGCGGTGCAGGTAGAGCGAGAAGTCCTTGGCGAGGGTCTTGGTGCCGAAGACCTCGTCGAGCAATCCCCGATAGCGGGGGCCCATGATGATCTCGTGGTGCGCGATATCCTCGTACTGCTTGCTCGTCCCGAAGTAGATCACCATGAGCGACATCGAGTAGTCGAGCCCATCGATGCGCGCATCGGTGTTCTTCTTCCGCCACTTGGGCGCGACGAGATGCTTGTAGGTGAAGGCGACGTCGCCATTGCTCACCACCGCATCGGCCGGGAGGACCTCGCCCGAGGCGAGGCACACCCCATTCGCCTTCCCGGTGCGCTCATCGACCGTGATCTCCTGGACCTGCGTCGAGAGCCGCAGCTCGCCGCCGATGTCCTGCAGGCAGCGGACGAAGGCCTCGACGAGCTTCCCCGTCCCCCCCATCGCGAACCAGACCCCCCACGTCTTCTCGAGGTGGTGGATCAGGGTGTAGATCGACGTCGTCTCGAAGGGATTTCCCCCGACGAGCAAGGGGTGGAAGGAGAAGACCTGCCGCAACCGCTCATCGCGGATGTGCCGATTGGTGAGCCCCGCCACCGAGCGATCGGCACGGAGCCGGATGAGATCGGGGAGGACCTTCACCATATCCATCAGCGTCGTGAAGGGCTTGTCGATGAGCGACATCCCCGCGCCGAAGACCCGCTCACTCTGCTTGAGGAAGGCGCGATACCCGCGCACATCGTCGGGGTTGAGCTTCTGGATCTGCTCGATGATCGCGTTGGTATCGCCGTTGTAGCGGAAGACCGTCCCGTCCTCGAACCGGATCTGGTAGAACGGATCGATCGGCACGATCTGCACATAGTCCGCGACCTGCTTTCCCGCCGCGGCGAAGAGCTCATCGAAGAGCCACGGGGCCGTGATGATCGTCGGCCCGCCATCGAAGGAGAAGCCGTCCTGTTGATACACATAGGCACGGCCGCCGGGCTTGTCCCGCTGCTCGACGACGGTGACCTCATGGCCCTGCGCCCGAAGACGGATGGCGGCGCTGAGCCCGCCGAACCCGCTGCCGATGACGATGATTCGCATCTGTCCTTAACGCTCTCCCTCACCCGAAAGGTTGCCGACCATGCGAGAGGTGGGACTCGAACCCACACGCCTTGCGGCACAGGATCCTAAGTCCTGCGCGTCTACCAATCTCGCCACTCCCGCCGCCGGACCACCCAAAGATACGACCCGGGACCCTCGAACGAGGACCCCGGGTCGTATCGACGGCTGTCGGACCCTTACTTCCCGTCGCGGACCCGGAGGTTCACCACGGTGGTGCTCCCCGTCCCACCGCGCACCGGGCGGTAGATCAGGAAGCTCACATACGCGCCCCCTTTGATCCCCTCCAGCGCCCGATAGACATCGCTCGGCGTGCTGATCTTCTTCTTCGCCGGCAGCACCTCGGCGATGACATCGCCGACCGCAAGGCGTCCCTCGGCGGGCCCCCCCGCTTCGATCTCCGAGACCCGCGCCCCGCGATATGCCTCGGGGATCCGCAGCCCCTGGACCATCTCGCTCGAGAGCGCTTCCACGCTCAAGCCAAGACGCGCGTTGCTCAAACTCGTCCCCGCGGCCGGCGCAGCCCCGGCATCGGCGACCACCCCATTGTCCTTCGGCGCGGCGCCGAGGCGGATCTGGAAGTTCTTCTTGGTTCCGTAGCGCATCACCTCGACGGGGACCACGTCCCCCGGCTTCTTCGCGCGGATCACGCGCTGGAGCGCGCTCACGCGGTCGACGGATTTGCCGTCCGCCTTGACGATCACGTCCCCAGGCTCGATCCCCGCCTTCATCGCTGGCGAGTCCTCACCGGAGAACCCGCCGACCTTCACCCCGGCGATCTCCGAGAGGCCGGCCACCGCCGCGTCCTCCGGCGTCACCTCATTGATTGCCACCCCGATCACCGCACGGCGCACCTCGCCATGCTGGATCAGGTCATCCATCACCTGCTTGGCGAGGGTGATCGGGATCGCGAAGCCGTACCCCGAGTAGAAACCGGTCTGGCTCGCGATCGCGGAGTTGATCCCCAC
>VHBP01000002.1 GCA_016871915.1 Gemmatimonadota bacterium | reverse complement strand
TTCTTGGGGAGACGCTTGAGGATCGAATCCGGGACGTTGCGCGGGTGATCGGCGAGGGCCCGTGCGTTCGAGTGCGAGAAGATCACCGGCGCCTCGCTCACATCGAGCGCCTGGCTCATCACCGACGGCGCCACGTGTGAGAGATCGACGAGCATCCCGAGTCGGTTCATCTCCCGCACGACCTCCTTCCCGAAGGCTGTGAGTCCCCCATGACGCTGGACGCCCGTCGCCGCGTCCGCCCAGTCGAGGGTCTGATTGTGCGTGAGGGTCATGTAGCGCGCGCCGAGGTCATAGAACGCGCGCAACGCGCCGAGGGAGTTCTCGATCGCATGCCCCCCCTCCATCCCCAGCACCCCACCGATACGGCCACGCTGGAAGGCCGCGCGGAGATCGGCCGCACTGCTCGCATACGCGAGCCGTTCCGGGTACGTCGCCATCACGCGGCGCGCGATGTCGATCTGCTCGAGCTGCACCTTCGCGTATCCCTGACGCGCGATACTCGTATCCCCGGGGATGTAGACCGACCAGAACTGTCCACCGAGTCGGCCGGCCGCGAGGCGGGCGAGATCGGTGTGGCCCGCCGTGCGCTGACGCAGATCGTATGCTTCGACATCACTCGGCGCCGTCTTGCTCTCGCGGATCGCCCACGGGAGGTCGTTGTGTCCATCGATCAGCGGCGTGGAGGTGAGGACCTTGAGTGCCTTGGCGAGATGCGGGTCCTGTGCGGGTGCAGCCGCGCGCTGGGCGACGGCGGGCATCGCGATACCCCCGAGGATCAGGCCAGCGACGAGAGAGAGACGAAGGGAGCTCGGAGACATCGATGGGCCTCGAAGAAGGAGACCCTCGGAAGGTAACCCGTCCCGGTCTACCCGCGGAGCGCGCGCCCCGTCCGAAGCCCCCGCCCGCCATCGACGAAGGTCAGCCCCCCGTTCACGATCGTCGCGGTGATCCCCTCGGCGTATTGGAACGGGTCGCGGAAATCGGCACGATCGGTGACGCGATCGGCATCGAAGACCACCACATCGGCATAGGCGCCGATGGCGAGCCGACCGCGCGAGGTGATCCCGACGCGAGACGCGGGGAGCGCGGTCATCTTCTGCACCGCCTGCTCGAGGGTGAGGGTCTTCCGCTCGCGCACGTAGCGGCCGAGCACACGGGCGAAGCTCCCTGCCCCGCGTGGGTGGGGTGACCCGCGGCGCGCTGGGCCGCTGATCGCGTACGCCGTCCCATCGGAGGCGACCATCCCCTGTGGATGCGCAAGGATCTTCTCGAGGTTCTCCTCGCTCATCGCGAAGCCGATCATACTCACCGATCCATCGTTGCGACGAAGCAGCCCCACCGCCACATCGTAGGGATCGAGCGAGAGCTGCTGCGCGAAGCTCCCGAGCCGCTGCCCTACCACCACCTCATCCTCCGCGACGGACACGCGCGAGATCTGGACATTCTCCCACCCGCCGATCAGTGCCGCCTTCTCGTTGGCCTCGGCGCGGATGCGATCGGCGGTGGCGCGGTCCTCGATCCGCTCGAAGAAACGCGTCATCCCTCCATCACGCGTCCACGCCGGGAAGAGGTTCGTGAGTCCCGTGTGATAGGCGAGATAGGGATAGCGATCGAAGGCGACATCGAGGCCGGTCGCGCGCGCGGCACCGATCCGCTCGAAGACGGTATCGAGCTTGGGCCAGTTGCGTGGCCCCTGCGTCTTGAGATGGGCAATCTGCAACCCGCACTTCGCCCCACGGGCCACGGCGATCGCCTCCTCCACTGCCTCGATGAGCGCATCGTCCTCGTTGCGCATGTGGGTGTGATACGCGAGCCCGCGCTCGCTGAGCGGCGTGCAGAGGGCGACGAGTTCCTCGAGGGGGGCAAAGGCGCCCGGGGTGTACTCGAGCCCACTCGAGGTGCCAAGCGCCCCATCGGCGAGGGCGCGCTCGACGAGCGTCACCATCCGACGGAGCTCGGCGGGCGTCGCTGGGCGATCGGCCTCGCCTATCACGAGCTCGCGCACGCTCCCGAGCCCGACGAGGGTCCCGATGTTGGTCGAGGGACCGACACGATCGAAGCGCTCCAGCACCGCGGCGATCGTCAGCGGCGCATCGCTATCGGGATCCATCGCCGGCGCGCGCGAGCTCCCATCCGCTCCGACGATGATCGTCGTCACCCCCTGACGGATGAGCGACTCCTGATTCGGGTCGTCGAAGACCGTCCCATCGCCATGCGAGTGCACATCGACGAACCCCGGCGCGACGATCCGGTCGCGACAATCGATTTCGACCGCGCCCTGCTCCCGGAGCTTGCGCCCGATCGCCGTGATGCGGTCGCCGGTGATCGCGAGGTCGGCCTGGAAGCGGGGACGCCCGAGGCCGTCGATGATCACCCCGCCACGCAGGATGAGATCAGGGGCCTCGGGGGCGCTCCGCAGGATCGTCGGGGCGCCGAACACGCCCCCGACCGCCACGGTCATCTGCCCCAAGAAATGCCGACGCGTCGTCACCCCTGAAGGATGCCCTCTCTGACAGGAAAGCGAAACGGGCGTGGGACCTCGCGGTCCCACGCCCGTCGGCATCGCCTCACCGCCCGACTAGTAGCGGTAGTGGTCCGGCTTGTACGGCCCGTCCACCGGCACGCCGATGTACGACGCCTGCTTCTCGGAGAGCGTGGTAAGCTTGACCCCAAGCTTGCTGAGATGGAGGCGCGCCACCTTCTCGTCGAGCTTCTTCGGGAGCACGTTCACCTTGTTGGAGTCGTACTTGGTCCCGGAGAGGGTCGGCTTCCCCTGCGCCGCGAGGTGCAGGTCGATCTGCGCCAGGACCTGGTTGGTGAAGGAGCAGCTCATCACGAAGCTCGGGTGGCCGGTGGCGCAGCCGAGGTTCAAGAGACGCCCCTCGGCGAGGATGAGGACCGAGTGCCCGTCCGGGAAGACCCACTCATCGAACTGCGGCTTGATCTGGTTCCGCACGATCCCCTTGATCGCCTTGAGCCCGGCCATATCGATCTCGTTGTCGAAGTGGCCGATGTTCCCGACGATCGCCTTGTCCTTCATCTTCGCCATGTGGTCGACGGTGATGATGTTGGCGTTGCCGGTCGCGGTGATGAAGACGTCGGCGGTGCTCACGACCTCCTCAAGCGTCGTGACCTGATACCCCTCCATCGCCGCCTGCAGCGCGCAGATCGGGTCGATCTCGGTGATGACGACGCGCGCACCCTGCGCACGGAGCGACTGCGCCGACCCCTTGCCCACATCGCCGTAGCCCATGACGACCGCGACCTTGCCCGCGAGCATCACGTCCGACGCGCGGAGGATGCCATCGGTCAGCGAGTGACGGCAGCCATAGAGGTTGTCGAACTTCGCCTTGGTGACCGAGTCGTTGACGTTGATCGCCGGGAAGAGGAGGGTCCCCGCCTGCGTCATCTCATAGAGACGGTGCACGCCGGTGGTGGTCTCCTCAGAGACGCCCTTGATGGCGCGACCGACGTTGGTCCAGCGCTTCGGGTCCTCCTTCAGGGTCTTACGAAGGAGTTCGAGGATCACGCCCCACTCTTCGGGCTCGTTCTTCGGATCGAAGGCCGGGACCTTGCCCGCGGCCTCGTACTCCGTGCCCTTGTGCACGAGCATCGTGGCGTCGCCGCCGTCATCGAGGATGAGGTTCGGGCCCTGACCGTCGGGCCACATGAGCGCCTGCTCGGTGCACCACCAGTACTCCTCGAGGGTCTCGCCCTTCCAGGCGAAGACCGGGATGCCGCGCGGCTGCGCGACCGAGCCGTCCTTGCCGACGACGACGGCGGACGCCGCATGATCCTGGGTCGAGAAGATGTTGCATGAGACCCAGCGCACGTCGGCGCCGAGCTCGGCCAGCGTCTCGATGAGGACCGCGGTCTGGATCGTCATGTGGAGCGAGCCCATGATGCGCGCGCCGGCGAGGGGCTTCTTCCCCTTGAACTCGGCACGGAGGGCCATGAGGCCAGGCATCTCATACTCGGCGAGACGGATCTCCTGACGCCCCCACTCGGCAAGGGAGAGGTCGGCGACCTTGAACGGAGGACGGCCCGTGGCCTTCACGGCGTCGAATGGATGGAGCTCTGGAGCGATGGCAGTCATAAAAGGGGTCAGGTGAGAGGGATCAGGTGGAAAGGACAGCGGTGAACAAGGTGGGACCCTTCGCCAATGGGGCGGCAGGAAGGGCGTGATGACGGATGGAACGGAAGCCGGCCTGGAGCGCCCAGTCGCGGAGCTGCGTGGGATCGAATCCGAGCCAGACATGCCCCATCGTCTGCCGGTACTCGGCGTGATCGTGCGGGAGCATGTCGACGAGGAGGAGGCGTCCCCCGGTTGGGCGCAGCGTGCGACGAATCTCAGCGAGCACCGCCGCCGGATCGGCCACGTAGTGGAGCACGAGGGAGACCACGGCGAGATCGAGCGCCCCATCCTCGATCGGGAGGGTCTCGAGCGAGCCCTCACTGAGCTCCACATTCTCGAGCGCTGCGAGTCGAGCGCGCGCCGCCTTGAGCATCGCCGCCGACTCATCGACCGCGATGACGCGTGAGACGAACGGCGCCATCACCTCGGCAAGCTGCCCCGTCCCACAGCCGAGGTCGCCGACCTGCGCGCGCTCATCGAGGAGTCCGACGAGGGCGAAGAGTTCGGTGCGCACGCCGAAGAGCTCACCACGCAGCTTGTCCCACTGCGCAGCCGAGGAGGCGAAGAAGGCCTGCGAGCGGGTGTGACGATCGGCGAGGACCCCGGCGACGCGCTCGGCGTCCCAGCGCGCGGCGGGGAGCTGCTCCGCCTCGCCACGCACCGCACTCCAGAGACGCTTGGTCCCGGCGTCGAGCCCCTTGGTGTCGAGGCGGTAGCGATTGGAGGTCCCGTCTTCGCGCGAGCCGATCCAGGCCGCATCGGCCAGCACCTTGAGGTGCCGGCTGACCGTCGACTGCGGGAGCTGGAGCACCGTCCGGAGTTCGGAGACGGTGAGCTCGTGCCGCTCCAGCACCAGCAGGATGCGGGTGCGGATCGGGTCGGCGAGGGCCGACAGGCGGTCGTGGAGGAGAGTCTTCTTCATCCGTATATCCGGATGAAAGGTTAACTAGGGGCGCCCCCCGGTCAAGGGTGTCGCCAGCGCCTGAGCGCCCGAGCGGCCGGGCGGGCGCGTTGTCGCGCCTACGGGGGTCGCGCCTACGGGTGTCCGCGCTCGAGCGCCGCCGTCCGCCCCGCCAGCTCGCGACCTACATAACAGTGCATCCCGACCGCCTGGAGCCCCGCCCGCCGAAAGTGCCGCCGATACTGCTCCGCGCTCCGATGGTGCCAATCGGCGTGGTCCCCCTCGATCGCATCCTCGGTCGCGTAGGCCTCGAGGTAGACCACCCCACCGAGCCGATCGGCGATCGCGGAAAGCCCGGTATTGAGCTCACGGTCGGGCACGTACTGGAGCACATCGCAGACGACGACCAGATCGTACGAGGCCGCGAGCCGGACCTCGCCGAGGGTGCCGAAGCTCCCGCGGCGGATGTTGCGCGCGCGACCGAAACGCTCGAGCACGTATTCGCTGCTCTCCACCCCGGTGTAGCGGAGCCCGGGACGCAGGCGACGTAGGTGCGCGCGCCAACTCCCTTCCCCGCATCCCACGTCGAGCACCGAACGCACCGGGCGCTCGAGCAATGACTCCGCGATCCCGAGCACGAGGCGCACCTTTCGCGCGACCGCCTCCGGGGTGATCACCCGCTGCGCCGGGTCGTGATACCAGCGGCGATAGTAGTCGGCGTCGTAGTGCTTTGGCGTCGTCATGGCGTGGGGAAACTATTATCCATTCCCTCATGGCGCAGCGACCAGACGTCATCATCATCGGAGCGGGCCTCGCCGGCCTCTCGGCGGCGCGCACCCTGCAAGCGCGTGGCGTCCCGAGTCTGATCTTTGAAGCGAGCGATCGCATCGGCGGACGCGTCGCGACCGATCTCGTCGATGGCTTCCGGATCGATCGCGGGTTCCAGGTGCTCCTCGATTCGTATCCGGAGGCGCGGCGTGGGCTCGACCTTGCCGCGCTCGATCTCCGACCCTTCGCCCCCGGCGCCCTGCTCCACCGTGGCGGTGGGCGCTTTGGTCGGATCGGCGATCCCCTCCGCGCGCCGCTCGATGGCGTGCGATCACTGACGTCGGGGGCCTTCACCCTTGGCGATGCGATCCGCGTGCTCGGGCTTCGCGCCGCGAGTGCCACCGCGCACGATGCGCCGATGCGCAGCGAGGGACCGACCACGCTCGAGACACTCCGCGCCCGCGGCTTCTCCGCGCAGGCGATCGAGGCCTTCTTCCGTCCCTTCTTCGGCGGGGTCTTCCTCGATCGTGAGCTCACGCCGGCGCGTCCCTGGTTCGATTTCCTCTTCGGGATGTTCGCCACGGGCCGTGCGACCCTCCCGAGCGAGGGGATGCAGGCGATCCCTGCGCAACTCGCGTCAGCACTTCCATCAGGACACCTACGGCGAGAGAGCCCGGTGCGCCGGCTCCACGACCGCGCCGTCGAACTCGAGTCCGGTGAGGTGATCGAGGCGGAGACGATCATCCTCGCGACCGATGGCACGGCGGCAGCGCGGCTCCTTCCTGAGCTGAGCGCACCAGCCTGGTCCGGATGCGTCACGCTCTCGTATGCCACGCCTGACGCACCGATCACGACGCGCCATCTCGCGCTCAAGGCACCAGACGATCCCGGACCGGTGAATCATGTCTGCGTACCGAGCGTGGTCGCGCCGAGCTATGCACCCGCGGGTCGCCATCTCGTCTCGGCGACGATCATCGGCACGCCGGGCGATGACGACATCGCACTCGATCGCGCTTCGCGCACGCAGCTCGGTGAATGGTTTGGTGCGTCAGCGATTGAACGCTGGCAGCTGCTCAAGGTGAGCCACGTGCCGTTCTCACTCCCGCGCACGCTCGTCGGCGAGTCCGCCGCGGCCACGGCGGTGCGGCGCGCGACCGGGCTCTACGCCTGCGGCGATCATCTGGAGACCCCATCCATCAACGGGGCGATGCGGAGCGGACGCCGCGCGGCGGACGCGGTGCTCGCCGATCTGGCCGCGCGACGCTGAGTCGCGCGGCCTACGCCCTCACCCCGCGTACATGAAGCCGCACCCCGCCGCCTGCGCGCGGCAGGTGGCGAAGATCCCGGATGGCATCCGGATCACCCCAGGGAGCAGACTCTCCGTCACCATCGCCTTCGCGTCCTGACGCGGGATCTTCCGTCGCGACGCGATCTGCGAGGCGAAGTTGTCGAGGGCGAGCGAGCAGGCGAGGACGATCACCCCGCGCTTCATGAGGGTGTCGAGCGCCCCATCGGGCCAGGTCAGCGCATGCGTCGCACCGGCGGGGATATTGATGAAGGGATTCCGCTTGGTCGGCTCCCCGGAGACCGGATCCTTGAGCTTCTCCTTCTCGCCGAAGGCCCCATCAGCCCAGAGCGCATCGCCCATCACCATCGGGACCGCCGAGTGCCGGATCACGAGGACCGCCGTGAGATCGGCGTCGGTGAGGCCGTGCACCATCTGGTAGCCGGAGAGGAAGGAGCGTGCCTGATGGAGGCACACACCATCCTTGACCTCGGGCGCATCGAAGGCGATCCGATATTTCCCGGTGATCCGATCGACCCACGACATGTCCCAGTTGCCCTGCACGAGCTCAGCGTCATCGGGCATCGGGGCCATCGCGCCAAGCGGGGATGAGGCCGCGACACCACCGGCGGCGATCAGGGAAGCCTGACGTAGGAAGTCGCGACGCGGATGCATGGGACGAGGGGTTCGGGTCGAGGATGGAGGGAATCTGCGCCGATGAGGACCACCGGCGCCACCGCGTCCCCTAGCTTTGAGGGGATGTCTTCGCGCCCTGCCCCACTCGCTGACCTCCCACCCCTCCCCATTGATGCGGTCATGGGGCAGATCGTGGCGGCGCTCGAGCACCAAGGTGCGGCGGTGGTCGTCGCCCCGCCGGGTGCCGGGAAGACGACACGAATCCCGCTTGCACTCCTCGACGCCCCGTGGCGCGGTGAGGGGCGCATCCTCGTGCTCGAGCCGCGGCGACTCGCCGCGCGCGCCGCTGCCACGCAGATGGCGCGGCTCCTTGGCGAGCCGGTCGGCCAGACGGTGGGCTATCGCGTGCGGCACGACACCAAGGTGAGCGCCCGCACACGGATCGAGGTCGTGACGGAGGGGATCCTCACGCGGATGCTGCAGGAGGATCCCGGACTCGACGGCGTCGCCGCACTCTGCTTCGACGAGTTCCACGAGCGGCATCTCACGACCGACCTCGGATTGGCGCTCGCGCTCGAGTCACGTACCGTGCTCCGTGAGGATCTCCGGTTGGTCGTGATGTCGGCGACGCTCGATCCCGCGCCGGTCGCGGCCCAGCTCGGCGACGCGCCGGTGATCGTGAGCGAAGGGCGTGCGTTTCCCGTCGAGACGGCCTGGCGGCCCGTGCGCGAGGGGATCGCGCTCCCGCTCGCGGTCGCGCAGGCGATCCGCGAACACTGGACCCTCGTCGATGGCGATTGCCTCGTCTTCCTCCCCGGCATCGCGGAGATCCGTCGCATCGAGCAGGCGATCATCGAGTCGCCACCATCGGGCCCGCATCAGGTGCAGATCCTCCATGGGTCGCTCGCGCTCGAGGAACAGGACGCGGTGCTCCGTCCGCGTGGGTCGGTGCGGCGCATCATCCTCTCCACCGCGATCGCCGAATCGTCCGTGACGCTCGAGGGGGTGCGGATGGCGGTCGATGCTGGGCGATCGCGGGTCCCACGCTTCGATCCCCGCAGCGGGATGACGCGCCTCGCGACGGTGAGGGTCTCGCAGCAATCGGCGGACCAGCGACGGGGACGCGCGGGACGCGTGGCGCCCGGGCTCTGCGTACGGCTCTGGAGCGAGGGGGAGCATGCCTCGCTCCCCGTGCAAGCGGTCCCGGAGATCCTCGAGTCGGATCTCACCGCGCTCGCACTCGAGCTCGCCTGCGCCGGAGCCACCGACGCCGGTGCGCTCCGGTGGATGGATGCGCCGCCAGCTGGCGCGCTCGCACGGGGCCGCGCCCTGCTCGCCGATCTCGGAGCGCTGGACTCCTCCGAGCGGGTGACTGCCCATGGTCGTGCGATGGCGGCAATGGGCGTTACGCCGCGGCTCGCGCATCTGGTGCTCGCCGGTGCGGCACGAGGCGAGGGGCGGCTCGCCTGCGAGATCGCCGCGCTCCTCGCCGAGCGCGATGTGCTCCGACGCGAGGCGGCAGATCTGGATCCCGACCTCACGACGCGAGTGGAGGCGATACGCGGGATGCATCGAGGGAGTGTCGATATCGCGCGACTCGAGCGGGTGCGCGCAGAGGTGCGACTCCTGCAGCGAGAGCTCCCGCGAGACGCATCTGAGGTGCACGCACGAGACGAGGTGATCGACCCAATCCTCGTCGGGGAGCTCGTCGCCCTCGCCTATCCCGATCGGGTGGCCGCGCGGCGTGGGGGCGAGGGGGCGCGCTATCTCCTGCGCAACGGGCGCGGGGCACGACTCGAGCGACCAGGTCATCTCGCTCGCGCCCCCTTCCTCGCCATCGCCGACATCGATGGCGATCCAGCAGAGAGTCGGATCTGGCTCGCCGCGCCACTCGACGAGGCGGCACTTCGTCGCGCTGGCGCGGCGGGCATCGTCACCGAGCGCGCCGTAGCCTGGGATGCCACCCTGCAGCAGATCCGCGCGACCGAGCGAGAGACCCTCGGCGCGATCGTGCTCAAGGAGCGCCCGCGGACCGATGTGACGGACGAGGAGATCGTCTCGGTCTGGCTGGATGCGGTGCGGCGCGAGGGGGTCACGCTCCTGCCATGGAGTGAGAAGGCGACGACACTCCGCGAGCGACTCGCCTTCGCGCATACCATCGATCTGGCGGCCTACCCTGATGTTAGCGATCCGGCGCTGCTCGTCGCCCTCGAGGATTGGCTCGCCCCGGTGCTGCATGGCGTACGTCGTCTCAGCGACCTCACCCGCGTCGACCTGGCGGCCGCGCTTCTCGATCGCCTCCCTTGGCCGGCGCGTGCGCGTCTCGATCTACTCGCCCCGACGCATCTCGAGGTCCCCAGCGGGTCACGGATCCCAATCGATTACGCCGATTCATCCGCGCCGGTGCTCGCGGTGCGACTGCAAGAGGTCTTCGGGTGGACGGAGACCCCGCGTATCGGCGAGGGCCGCGTGCCGATCACGCTGCACCTGCTCTCCCCCGCGCATCGCCCGGTGCAGGTCACCAAGGATCTCGCGGGATTCTGGAAGAGCACCTACTTCGAGGTGCGAAAGGATCTCCGCGGGCGGTATCCGCGGCATCCCTGGCCGGAGGATCCGCTCAGCGCGCCCGCGACCAAACGCGCGAAGCCACGCGGGACCTGACCCACCTCACACCTTCGTGATCCCCGCCTTACCGTGCTCCACCCGCCACTGCCCCGCCGTGGTCACCGGCGCACCCGCTTTCTCGACGTACGGCACCTCGCGATAGGTCGCGCTCCACGCACTCGGCGTCACCTCATGCATCACATATCCACGCCGCGCGCTGTGCCACTTCACCTGCGGGTTGTCCCCCGCGAGCTCGGCTGCGCCCTGCCAGGTGGCGCTCCCATCGCCCCCTGAGCTGATCGAGGTCCCGATGAACTCGGCGGCCACCACCGAACTCTCGCGACGATCGGGGATCCGGGTCAGCTCGTTCACGAAGTTGGCATGCACGTCACCGGTGAGGACCACCGTGCGATTCGGTGCCCGCTCAGCGATCGCCTGTAGCAATCGACGCTGACTCGCCGGGTAGCCGCCCCACCCATCCATGTAGAGCGCCTGCCCCGGACCAGCGAGGTTATCGAACGACGCGACGGGGACCTGCTGCCCGATGACCTGCCAGCGGCTCTTCGACGTGCCAAGTCCCTCGTGGAGCCACCGCTCCTGCTCGGCGCCGAGGATCGAGCGCGCCGGGTTCTCCCACTCGCCGCAGGGGACCTTCTGCGTCCCATCCCCACAGGCCTGATCGTCGCGGTACTGCCGCGTATCGAGCATCCAGACGCGAGCGAGTGCGCCCCACGAGGTGGAGCGCCGGATCGTGAGATCGGCCCACGACTTCGCCCGCGGCACCCGCACCGGCTGATGTTCCCACCAGGCCTGATACGCCGCCGCCCGCCGCGTGCGCATCTGCTCAGCCGACTCCATCACGTTCTCGCCAACCGCATCGGCGTAATTGTTGTCCACCTCGTGATCGTCCCACGTCACGAGCCACGGGCAGAGCGCGTGGGCTGCTTGAAGAAGCGGATCGAGCTTGTACTGCGCATAGCGCGTGCGATACTGCTCGAGCGTGCGGATTTCGAATCCTTGGTGGGGCCGAATGGCGCCCGCCCGCGCACTATACTCGTAGATGTAGTCGCCGAGATGGGTGATGAGATCGCACCGCTCCTGCACGAGGTGCTGGTAGGCGGTGAAGAGCCCCTGCTCATAGTTCTGACAGGAGACCATCCCGAAGCGCAGCGGGGTCATCGCCCCATCGGCAGGACTCGTCCGCAACCGACCGATCGGACTCACTGCCCCGCCCGACCGGAAACGGTAGAAGTACCAGCGGTCGGCCTCGAGCCCCTCGACATCCACATGTACCGAGTATGAGAGCTCGGGCGCCGCGGTGTAGCGACCCTTCCGCACGATGCGCGTGAACTGTTCGTCGTCGGCGACCTCCCAGTCAACGATCGGACGATTCCCGGGCATCCCCCCTTCGGGCTCGAAGGGTCGCGGCGCGAGTCGCGTCCAGATCACCGCACCGGTCGGCGTCGGATCCCCGCTCGCCACGCCGAGGGCGAAGGGGTCGTCCGCGAAGGTGGGATGCCAGGTGATCTGCCAGCTGTTCGGGACCGCGGCACAGAGCGCCGCGGCCTTGGTCAGATCGGAGAGGAAGCGACGACGATGCATCATGGCCAGGGGAGCGTGAGGACCGGGAAGCGCGTGCGCGCGGTGGAATCGTCCTCCCCCGCGAAGTACTGCGCGATCTCACGCAGCGCCTGCAGGCGCAACGCCTCGTCGGGATAGAGCCCCTCACTCGCCTGCTGGATGCGATCCGCCAGCTGTCGGAGGTGGCGCTCCGTCACCGCACGGACATCGGGGAGCGCCTGCTTGTCCCCCGCGCGATCGAGCATGGTGTTGAGTACCACGCGCTGGGCGATCCGGCGCAACGTCTGTGACTGGAACTCGGCGGTCGGCGCGGCGCCCCAAGTGCGATCGACGATGGTACGGTACACTTCGTCGAGCGTGAGGTCGGTGGCGCCACGAGACCGGAAGAGGACGATGCGCGCCAGTCGCTCACGCTGCAGCAGCCCTTCGATCACCTCGGTCACGAGCCCACCGGCCAGCGTGACCTCATCGAAGGCGGTCCCCGCCGCCGACGGGGCCCACGCCATGCTTGGGTCGCCGCCCGCCGGCACTGGCGGAATGAGCGCCTGCACCCGCGGTGGCACCGCGAGGTTCACCGGCTCCAACGCATCGAGCGCCATCGCGAGCGCCTTCCGCTGATCGGCGGCCGGCACGACCGTCGTCGGCGTCTGGCCATCCCCGCGCATCGCGTAACGGAAGTCCATCCCACCGAGGGTCTTCACGAGTCCCTCGAGCGAGTAGCGGTGATGCAGGTAGAGATGGGTGAAGCGCATGTTGAGGAGATACATCGGCTCGCCGACCCCGATGGCGCGCTCATCGAACTTCTCGATGCCGAGCTTCCGCACCGCGCTCGTGCGCTCGACCGCCTCGAACATGGTCGCCCCTTCTACCCAACGCGTCACGACAGGAATCGACCCCTCGGCGCCCGCATGCTGATCGGCGACGAAGCGTAGATCCCGCTGCAGCCCCTCCCTCACGATCTTCGCGAGCCCCTCCGTCTCGGCCTGATTCGTCGGATACCAGGTGTACCCGTAGCGGATCGCGAGGGAATCCCACGCGCCGGCGAACGGCGCATAGGCCTTGCTGAAGTCGAGCTGGCCCTTCCCATCCACGGTGATCAGCGGGAAGGGGTAATCCATCACGCTCGATCGCCCCTGCGCATGCGCGATGTAGTTATGCGAGAGCCCGAGTGTGTGTCCGATCTCATGGGCCGCGTGCTGTCGACGCCGCGCCATCGCGAACGCCTCGACCGAGACATTCGCGCGCGCCCCTGCGAGCGCCGGCATCAGGCCCGCATAGATGTTGTAGTCGATCAGCGAGCGCCACGCATCCATGCGCACCACGGTGCGCACGATCTCGCCGGTGCGGGGGTCATTGATCGATGGACCGACCGAAGGCCCCGGCCCGCTCCGATGGATCCAATAGATGAGGTTGTAGCGCGCATCCATCGGGTCGGCGCCCTCCGGGAGATCGCGCACCTGGAAGGCGTTCTTGAACCCAGCCCCCTCGAAGACGGTGCTCCACCACCCTCCACCGATACGGAAGGCGGTGCGATAGGGCTCGGGGATCCCCGGATCGAGGTAGTAGACGATCGGGGTGACCGGTTCGGTCAGCTGCCCGCGCGCATAGGCCACCGGATCCTTCGGGATGAGCCGCCACCGATTGATCAGCCCCGCGCGATAGGTCCCGTCGAACCCCTGCGAGAGATCGAGGTAGCTCTCGCCGAAGTAACCGGAGCGCGGATCGGCGGCGCGCCCGCGGAACCCATTCGATTCCGGGAGGGCGACGAGGGAGTGATGGAGTTCGAAGGTGGGTGAGGAGGCCACCGGGGCGTTGCGTCGGAGCGCCGGCCCTGGATTGTCCACCGCGAAGGTGAGGACGGCGTGGATCTCGGTGTTCTTGGGGAAAGCCTTCGTGCGCGTCGGCTCGAACCAGCTGCGATTCGCGTCGACCCGCGCGGTCCCCTGTTGCGACCGACGGAAGGTCTCCGCGATCCCGTAGACATCGGAGAGGAAGAGCGAGGTCGCATCGACGGTGACGGTGCCGTTCGCCTCCCCTTCGATCGGGAAGGCGGCGATCACGCCGGTCGGGAAGGCCTCGGCCGCAGCACGCTGTGTGGCGGCCGAGGCCTCGGGAGAACGCACTCCCCAGTTGTCGGTCACGAGGACGAGTCGCTTCCCACGTCGCTCGAGCCGGACGATCGTCCCATCACCGAGCTGTCCGCGATCGAGTCCGAGCGCCGGCGCCCCTGCGCCAGTGGCGAGCACCACCTGATGCATGAAGTCGCGGCCGATGCGCTCAACGGGCACCTCGAGCAGGAGCTTGTTGCGATCGGCGTCGACGCGGACCCCGATGAACGGGGCCTCTTGGGCCGCGAGTCCGAGCGTCGGGAGGAGCAGGAGCGAGAGGAGGAGCAGCGAGCGGAGACGGGACATCGCGAAGGCTCGGACGTGAGTGGTGAGGTGCCGAGGACACGGCATACCGAGATGGTAACGTCTCCCTCGGAGGGCGTCGAGTACCGTTGGCGTCACGATCGGATCGGGTTACCCTCCGTGGTCTCGACTTCCCACCTCGTCCTGCCTACCGTGCCCTCCACCTCCCGTTTCACTCGCCTCCTGATCGTCACGCTCCTGCTCACCGCCTGTGGCGGCGGTGGCGGTGAGGGGGGCACCGCCCCGGCCCCGAAGCTCACGGTGACCATCACCCCGGTGATCGATACCATCGACATCGGGGACAGCACCCTCTTCACCGCCGTGGTGCGGGATGAGAAGGGTGCGCCCGCGTCCGGCGCGACGGTGAGCTGGCGATCGACCAACACCGCCGTCGCTACCATCGGGGCGACGGGGAGCGTGAAGGGGGTGACCGCCGGTGGTAGCTCGATCATCGCGAGCATCGCCGCAGGGCCGGCTGATACGGTGAGCGTGGTCGTCGTCACGCCGCCCCCGCCCCTCCCGGCGGTGCGGGTGACGGAGATCCACTATGACAACGTGGGCACGGACGTCAACGAGGCGATCGAGGTCGAAGGCCCCGCCGGGACCGACCTCGCCGGATGGACGCTCGTGCTCTACAACGGCAATGGCGGAGTGCCCTACGACACCCTCGAGCTCTCCGGCATCCTTGCCAATCAGTGCACCAATCGCGGGACGGCGTGGACCTGGGCGCTCAATCTCCAGAATGGGGCCCCTGACGGGATCGCCCTGGTGACCCCGAAGGACAGCGTCGTCGAGTTCCTGACCTACGAAGGGACCTTCATCGCGACGGCTGGCGTGGCGGTGGGCGTCACCCCGACGGCGATCCCCGTCGGACAAGAACCGGCACCGGCCATCGGGCAGAGTCTCCATCGCGATCCCGCCGGGACCTGGAGTCTCCGGCCCACCAACTTCGGCTACTGCTTCGGCGTCACCCCACCGACGTCGAACATCGTGAGCTTCTCGGGTCGCACGAACGCTGATCCCGCACTGCCGGTCGGGTTCGAAGACCAGCTCTTCGCGACCCTTCGCTCCGGCGGCACCGGGGAGACGGTGAGCACGACCTTCACCTGGAGCTCAGAGACGCCGACGCTTGCCAGTGTCGATGCGCGTGGCGTGGTGCGCGCGCTGGGGGCGGGGACGGCAGTGATCCGCGCGACCGCGTCCGACGGCACGACGAGCACCTATCCCCTCCGCACCCGGGTCGCGAGCGCCTCGACCACCGCGGCCTACGCGGGGAATACCGAGTTCGGCGATCCGACCGATGGGAACGCGAGCGACGAGGTGATCATCCGCCGCGCGGAGTACACCACCTCGTTCGATGTGACGCGCGGCATCCCCAATTGGGTGAGCTACGCGCTCGACCTCACGCACCTCGGCTCGGAGGATCGCTGCGACTGCTACACCTACGATCCCGAACTGCCAGCCGCCAACAAGATCACCACGGCCGACTACACCGGCGCGGGGACGGCCGCGGGCTACTCGATCGATCGTGGGCACCTGGTCCGCTCGTTCGACCGCACGGCGGGCGCGCTCGACAACGCGCGGACCTTCCACTTCTCGAACATCATCCCACAGGCGGCGGACAACAATCAGGGCCCCTGGGCCACGCTCGAGACCTATCTCACCGATCAGGCGATCCTGAGCGGCAAGGAGGTCTATGTGATCGCGGGGGCCACCGGCTCCAAGGGGACGGTGAAGGGCGAGGGCCGGATCACGATCCCCGCGCAGGTCTGGAAGGTGGCGCTGCTCCTGCCCCGGGATGCCGGACTCTCGAGCGTCACGAATGCCGCCGATGTGCAGGTGGTCGCGGTGATCATGCCGAACGACGCGGGGATCCGCACCGTGACCTGGCAGACCTACCGCGTGACGATCGATCAGGTGGAAGCGCTCACCGGCCTCGATCTCCTACGGCTCCTTCCGGATGCGATCGAGACGGAGCTCGAAGCGCGCGTGCCCTGATCGCCCAGGGCACCGAACGCGCGCTGCGCGCCAACCTCAGGCGATGGTGAGGGTGCCTGCGGTCGCGTTGAAGGTGACGGTGCGCTCGGTGAGGCCACTGGTGGCCGGTCCGTTCGTGACCGCACCGGTCGAGCTGAAGGCCGCGCCATGGTTCGGACAGCTGAACCCACCGGAGACGATGTTCACCGTCGTCCCCTGGTGCGGACAGACCATGCTGAAGGCGCGATAGCTCGTCGCACTCACTCGGACGACCGCCGTCGGGGTCCCGACCCCACCGTCGACGCGCGCAATCCCGCCATTGGTCCCGAGAGCGGAGAAGTTGGCGAGGGATACGACGAGCCCCGTCGGGGTCCCTCCTCCACCACCCGGGGGGGGATTATCGCCAGGGCCCGACACCCCGCCGACGTCGCCATCGCCGCAGGCGGCGAGGACCCCGAGGACGGAGGCGGCGAGCGCCGCGGAGAGGAAGCGCCGCCGCTCATGATCGACGGCGGTGGTGTGGAGCGGACAGTTCTGGATGCAATCCGACATAGGACCCTCAGCGAAAGAGATCGAGCATGGAAAGATATCCCACGGTGGCGGCCCCGACCGAGACGAGCGCTACGGTGCGATGAGCGCTGCGCTTGGAGGCGGACTCCTCCGCCTCATCGGCGAGGAGACCCGTGGCAGCGAACCCCGCGTCCGCCGCGAGCATGAGTACGGCATGGACGAGCTTCCGCCGGCGGTCCTGCGGATCACGGCGGCCTTCCCAGAGGTTCCAGACCCCTGTGATGGTGTTCACGGTGAAGAGCCCCGCGACCGCGGTGGCCGCCACCCCGTGGCCCTCACGTGCCCACGCTGGAGCCGCGGAGCTCTTCTCAAAGAGCTGCTGGCCGGCCAGATACTGGAAGGCGAAGAGCGGGAGCATGGCGTAGCTCCCGTATCGATGGATGTCGAGCCGGGTGTAGTAGGCCGGGGAATATTCGAAGACCGAGTCGGCCGGGCTGCCGAAGCGCTCGAGGGGTAAGGGCGCGCCCGCGCGCGGCGGCACGACCGCCGCGGTGTCCGGGGCCGGGGTCGAGAGTGGCGTCGGGAGTGGCGTCGCGACAGCCAGTTGCGCGAGGAGGAGGGCGATGGAAACGGAGGGCATGCATCCACCTGGGCAGAGGGACGGAACTCCCTGAAGGTATGGGGCCGTTCGCCTTGGTGGGGAGGGGGTCACCCTCTTCCAACGTCCTCCTGCACCGAGCATTCGATGCCCATCGCCCTCGCCCTCAAGGTCTACGCCGCCTGCTTCACCGCCTTCTTCGCCTTGGATCTGCTCTGGCTCGGCGTCGTCGCGAAGGGGTTCTACCAGAAGCACCTCGGGCACCTGATGCGCGAGGATGTCCAATGGCCGGCGGCGCTCGCCTTCTATCTGATCTATCTCGCGGCGATCGTCATCCTCTGTGTCCTCCCCGCCCTCGAGAAGCAGTCGCTGGGACGCGCGCTGGCGCTGGGTGCGGTCTTCGGCCTCGCCGCCTACGCCGCCTTCGATCTCACGAGCCTCGCCCTGCTCAAGGGATTCCCCGTCCCCGCGGTGATGGTCGACCTCGTCTGGGGGACGGTGCTGACGGCGAGCGTCAGCGCGGCGGGGTATCTCGTCGGACGAGGGTGAGGATCGAGTAGAGGGCCACGGACTCGTCGCGCTGGTTGCGCACGTCCACATCCCACTCGACCACCCCCTGCGGCACCCCGTCCACCGGTGTCTCCTTCACCGTCTTCTGCTTGACGGTGAGCCGCACCTGGATCGTATCCCCCGGATAGACCGGCTTGGTGAAGCGGAGCCGCTCGAGGCCGTAGTTCGCCATCACCGGGCCGAGCGACGGCTCCACGAAGAGCCCCGCGGCCGCTGAGACGATGAAGTAGCCGTGCGCGACCCGCCCCTCGAAGACGCCATGGGCCTTCGCCGCCTCGTCATCCATATGGGCATAGAAGGTGTCCCCGCTCAAGCGCGCGAAGGCCTCGATGTCCTCGAGCGTGATGGTGCGCGTCTTGGTGACGAGGGTATCTCCGATTTCGAGCTGCTCGAAGGTTCGCGTGAAGGGGTGTGACCCCTCGGTGCGCTGCGCCGCCCCCGCGCTCCACTCATGGGTGATCGCAGTGAGCATCGTCGGGCTCCCCTGCACCGCGGTCCGCTGCATGTAATGCAACACGCCGCGGCTCCCGCCCATCTCCTCACCACCGCCAGCGCGACCCGGCCCGCCATGCACGAGGTTCGGGAGTGGGGAGCCATGCCCCGTGCTCTCCTTCGCACTAGTGCGATCGAGCACGAGGAGCCGCCCATGATACGGCGCGACCCCGAGCACGACCTCGCGCGCGACCGTCGGGCTCGCGGTGACCAACGACCCGACGAGGGACCCCTTGCCACGCTTGGCGAGGGCGGCCGCCTCCTCGAGGGTCTCGTACGGCATCACCGTGTTCACCGGGCCGAACGCCTCGATGTCATGCGGCTCGGCGCGCGAGAACGGCGCATCGCAGACCATGAGCTGCGGGGCGAAGAAGCATCCCGCCTCACGATCGGCCCCGCGTACCTCGAAGTCGCCGCCACCGAAGACGAGCTCGCCAGCGGTGCGGATCCGATCCGCCGCCGCGCCCACATCGCGCACCTGACCGCGACTCGCGAGGGGGCCCATGCGCACGCCCTCGACGCGTGGGTCACCGATCGTCGTGCTCGCGAGCCGCTTGGCGAGCGCGGTGACGACCGCCTCCTCCATCCCCTTCGGCACGATCGTGCGACGGATCGCGGTGCACTTCTGCCCCGCCTTGGTCGTCATCTCGCGCACGACCTCCTTCACGAAGAGATCGAACTCCTCGGTGCCGGGCGCCGCATCGGGCCCCAAGATGCAGCAGTTGAGGGAGTCAGCCTCCATGTTGAAGCGGACCGAGTGCTGCACTAACGCTGGACTCTCCTTGAGCATCTGCCCGGTGGCCGCACTCCCGGTGAAGGCGACCGCATCCTGTTCCTCCACATGCGAGAGGAGATCACCCGCGCTCCCGCAGATGAGCTGCACCGCCCCCGCCGGAAGGATCTTCGACGCGATCATCTCGCGGAACATCAGCTCCGTGAGATAGCTCGTCGCCGTCGCCGGCTTCACGATGCAGGGCACCCCCGCGAGCAGAGCGGGCGCCAACTTCTCGAGCATCCCCCAGCAGGGGAAGTTGAAGGCATTGATGTGGATCGCGACCCCTTCCAATGGGACGCAGATATGTCGCCCAGCGAAGGTACCGCCCTTCCCCAAGAGCTCCTGCGGCCCTTCGACGAAGTACGTCTCGTCCGGGAACTCACGCCGCCCACGGCTCGCATAGGCGAAGAAGGTCCCGATCCCACCCTCGATGTCGACCCAGCTATCGGCGCGCGTCGCCCCCGTCGCCGAGGAGAGCTCATAGAAGAGCTCCTTCTTCGCCATGAGGTGCTGCGCGAGCGCCTTGAGCATCCGCGCACGCTCGTGGAAGGTCATCCGCCGGAGCGCGGGCCCACCCACGCGGCGGGCATACCGCACCATCTCCCCGAAGTCGAGCCCACCACTCGAGGCCTCGGCGATCGCCTCACCGGTGACCGCGTGATACAGGGTGGTCGCACTCCCAGTCCCGGCGACCCACTCGCCAAGCGCGTAGTTCTGCAGACGGCTGATCATCGCTGCTGTGTCTCCTTCCACGTTTTGAGGATGGCGGCCTGCGCGGGCCGATCGGTCGGCACCTCGCGCAACGGCTCGACCTCGCGCCACCCCCCGCGCATCGCGGCGGGGAGACGCTGATAGAGGGCGGTCCCCTCGCTCTTCCAGGCGAGCATCTCGTCGCTCACCTCCTTCACGATCTTCGCCGGGTTCCCGACGACCACGCTCCGCTCGGGCACCTGCATCTCGGCGGGCACGAAGCATAGCGCGCCGACGATGCTCCCCGCCCCGATGGTCGCGCGGTCCATCACCACGGCGTTCATCCCGATCAACACGTTGGCCCCGATATGCGCCCCATGCACCACGGCGCCATGCCCGATATGCGCCCCCGGCTCGAGCACCACCGTCACGCCGGGGAACATGTGCACCGTACAATTCTCCTGCACGTTGCAGCCATCGCCGATGATGATCCCGCCCCAGTCGCCGCGGATCGCCGCTCCGGGACCGATATAGACATCCTTCCCGATGATCACATTCCCGGTGACCGCCGCGTGCGGGTGCACGAAGGCGCTCTCGTGTACGACGGGGATGAAGTCATCGAAGGCGTAACAGCTCACACCCGCTCCAGGATGAGGGCATAGCCCTGTCCGACCCCGATGCACATCGTGCAGAGGGCGTAGCGCCCCCCGCGATGCTGTAGCTCACGCGCCGCGGTGAGCGCGAGACGTGCTCCGCTCATCCCCAGCGGATGGCCCAGCGCGATCGCCCCGCCATTGGGATTCACGCGCGGATCGTCATCGCCGAGCCCGAGCTCACGGAGTGAGGCGAGCCCCTGTGCGGCGAAGGCCTCGTTCACTTCGATCACATCCATCTGGTCCAAGGTGAGCCCGGCGAGCTCGAGCGCGCGCCGCGTCGCCGGCACCGGTCCGATCCCCATCACCTTCGGCTCGACCCCCGCTGCTGTCGCGGTCACGACCTGTGCGATCGGCGTCAGGCCATGCACACGCAGCCCGCGCTCAGAGGCAAGGAGCAAGGCAGCAGCCCCATCGTTCAGCCCCGAGCTATTTCCCGCCGTCACCGACCCCTGACCATCGTGGCGGAACGCCGGCTTGAGCTTGGCCAATGTCTCCATCGTGGTGTCCGGCCGGAGGAACTCGTCCTGCTCCACCCGTACCGTCGCCCCCTTCTTCTGCGGGATCTCGACCGGCGCGATCTCCTCGGCGAGTCGCCCATTCGCCCGCGCGTGCGCGGCCTTCTGCTGCGAGCGGAGGGCGAAGGCATCTTGTTCGGCGCGGGTCACGCCATACCGGGTCGCGACGTGCTCGGCCGTCTCTCCCATGGAGTCGGTGCCATGCGCCGACTTCATCGCCGGGTTCACGAATCGCCAGCCGAGGCTCGTGTCAAAGAGCTGCATATCGCGCCCGAATGGAGACTCGCTCTTCGAGAGCACGTATGGCGCACGCGTCATGCTCTCCACACCGCCCGCGAGGTAGAGATCCCCTTCCTTGCTCTTGATCGCCCGCGCCGCGTTCGCCACCGCGCTGAGCCCCGAAGCACAGAGGCGATTCACCGTCTCGCCGGGCACCGACACCGGGAGCCCCGCGAGGAGGAGCGCCATCCGAGCCACGTTGCGATTGTCCTCCCCCGCCTGATTGGCGCAGCCGAGGATCACATCGGCGATCGCGGCAGGATCGACCGAGGGATGCCTCCCGAGGAGCGCCTGGATCGCATGGGCGGCGAGGTCATCGGCGCGCACGGCACGGAGCGAGCCCCCGAGGTTCCCGATCGGGGTGCGGATACCATCGACGAGGAAGGCGTGGTTCATGACGAGAGGTGGTTGGTGTCCCCCGCCCCGCTCAGAGCGGGAGGGGTTTGCGCGTCCGGTAGACCGTCCCACGGAAATGCCCGACGACGGCCTCCTCCTGATTGACCACCGTCACCCGCGCGAAGCCGATCTTGTTGGTGGTCGATTCCTGAACGCCGGTCGCGGTGAGCACATCTCCTGGCCGAACGGCCGTGGGGTAGCTCACCGTGCAGTCGAGCGCGACGCTGATCTCGCCATCGGAGTTGGTGCAGAAGGCGAGCGCACTATCGGCGAAGGCGAAGACGATCCCGCCATGCGCGGTGCCGAACCCGTTCACCATCTCGGGGCGCACCGTCATGCGGAGCACGCACCGCCGCTCGGCGATCTCCACCACCTCGATCCCGAGCCAACGGGAGAAGGCGTCGCGAGTCATCATCCGGTCGACGACCGATCGCGCCTGCGCGTCAATCGCGCGCTGCTCCTCGACCGAGCGCGAGGGACCCGACATCAGACGACCCCGCCGAGTAGGGTGCCGCCAGTCCGGACCACGCGGCGCAGATAGGGGCTCGGGCGATAGCGATCCTCGCCGTACTCCGCCTGTAGCGCCTCGAGCCGCGCGAGGATGGTCGCAGCGCCGATGACATCGCCCCAGGCGAGCAAGCCCTTGGGGTAGTTGACCCCAGTGGTCATCGCTTTCTCGAGGTCGGCCGGTGAGGCGATCCGCAGATGCACCGCCTCGGCCGCTTCGTTCACGAGCATCGCGAGAATGCGATCTACGATTTGCTGGCCAAGGGCCGCGTCGACCAGCGGCTCCGGCGCCACGGCACCCTCGCGATAGTCGAAGTACCCGCGGCCGGTCTTCCGGCCAAGCCATCCGGCTTCCACCAGTCGTCGCTGGGTGAGGGCCGGCTTGTAGCGCGGATCGAAGAACATCGCCTCAAACACCGAGGAGGTGACCGCGAAGTTCACATCGTTGCCGATGAAGTCCATCAACTCGAACGGCCCCATCTTGAATCCGCCGAGGGTCTTCATCGCCCAATCGATCGTCGCGGCATCGGCGATCCCCTCCTCGAGGATTCGTAACGCCTCACCATAGAATGGTCGCGCGACGCGATTCACGATGAACCCCGGCGTATCCGCCGCGAGGACGGCCGTCTTCCCCCAGCCGTCGACGAGGGCGCGCACCGCAGCGGTGATCGCCGCGTCGGTCACGATCGACGGGATAATCTCCACCAGCGGCATCACCGGCGCCGGGTTGAAGAAGTGGATCCCGATGACGCGCGATGGATGTCGGGATCCCCCCGCGAGGGCCGCGACCGAGAGCGAGGAGGTGTTCGTGGCGAGCACGGCCGAGGGATCGATCATCACCTCGAGCACGCGGAAGAGCTCGCGCTTGGCCGCGAGCGACTCGATGATCGCCTCGATCACCAATCCGCAGTCGGCGAACGCCTGCAGCGACGCTTCCGTCATCTCCGGCACATAGGAGATCCGCCCGAGCACCGCATCGGCCTCCTCGCGGCTGAGGCGCCCTTTCTCGACCTCGCGCACCATCGCGCGCGCGTGTCCTTGGCGCGCTCGCTCGATCGCTTCCGATGACGCATCGGCGATCACCACGCGATGGCCGCGCCCCGCAGCGACCTGCGCGATCCCCGCCCCCATGGCGCCCGCTCCTACCACGCCGACGATCGTGGATCCATCCACGCGCATCGGTCAGGCCCCCCGGTAGCGCGGGGCGCGCTTCTCGAGGAAGGCCCGCACCCCTTCCTCGTAATCCGCCGTCCGTCCCGCCTCTTGCATCAGCTGCGCCTCGAGCTCGAGCTGCGCCTCGAGCCCGTTGGCGGCCGAGGCGTTCATCGCGCGCTTGGTGAGTCCGAAGCCACGCGTCGCCTGCTGCGCGAGGGTCCGCGCGAGATGCTCCGAGACCTCGACGAGTTGCGCCGCCGGGACGGCATCCCAGATCAGCCCCCACGCCTTCGCCTGTGGCGCCGGGATCTTCTCGGCGAGGAAGAACATCCCCGTCGCCCGTTGCGGCCCCACGAGGCGCGGGACGAAGAAGGTCCCGCTCGTATCTGGGATCAGCCCGAGCTTAGAGAAACTCTCCACGAAACTCGCGGACTCCACGGCGATGGTCAGATCGCAGGCGAAGGCGAGGTTGGCGCCAGCGCCGGCGGCGATCCCGTTCACCGCGCAGATCACCGGCTTCTCAAGGGTGCGGATGGCGAGGATGATCGGGTTGAAGCTCGCGCGCACGACCTCGCTGATGTCGGGCATCGGGCCATCCCCCTGCGGGAGGACCTCCTGCAGGTCCTGGCCTGCACAGAACCCACGCCCCGCCCCCGTCAGGTGAACGGCTCGGATCTCCGGGTTCGATGCCGCTTCTGCGAGCCCCTCCTGCAGGGCGATCGCCATCGGCCGCGTGAAGGCGTTGAGGACGTCGGGACGGTTCAGCGTCAGGAAGAGGACGCCGTCGCGGAGCTCACGGAGGACCAGGGCGCTCGACATGGGTCAAAGATACCCGGCGGTCAGGCGAGGGGGAGCGGCTCGGCGAGGCCCTGCGCACGGTTCCCCGGTCGCCCGCCCCCCGCCAGATTCCCCGGATGCCCAAGCGCCCCCTCCCTGGACTCGACTGGCGTCGGATCGCCTACCACGTCCTCGCCTCTCGGGCAATGGACGACCTCGAGGAGGCGACGAATCGCAACCGCGCGACGGTCCCGAAGGAGCACCTGGTCCTGTATCAGTTCTCCGCGCGCGGTCACGATGTCGCACAGTGCATCTTGGGCGCGCTGATGACGGGGGAGCGCGATGCGGCGGGGGCCTACTATAGGAGCCGTCCGCTCCTGCTCTCCTTGGGCCTCCCGTTCGATGATGCCTTGGGCTCCCCCCTCGGGCGCGCCGATGGGTTCTCCGATGGGCGCGATATCGGCGTGGTCTGCAACCTCCCGAATCGCTCGGGACCAGTGGTGCTCCCGATGTCTGGTGACGTCGGCTCGCAGTACACCCCGACCGCCGGCTGGGCACAGGCGATCACCTACCATCGCGACGTCCTCAAGGACACCCGATGGGCCGGCTCGATCGGCGTCGCGCTCGGCGGTGATGGCTCGGTCGCGACCAACGGCTTCTGGTCCGCGCTTACGATGGCGACGACCCTCTCCCTCCCGATGCTCTTCTACATCGAGGACAACAACCTCGGGATCTCGGTGAAGGGGGAGATGCAGACGCCTGGCGGCGACATCGCGCGCAATCTCGAGGCGTTCGGCAATCTCTTCGTGCGCAACGGCGACGGGACCGATCCGCATCAGACCGCGACACTCCTGCAGGAGTGCGTGACCCATGTTCGGCGCGGCGCAGGCCCCGCCCTTGTGCGCCTCACTGTGCCACGGCTCTCGAGCCATTCAGGGCCCGATAACCAGAAGGGCTACCGGAGCGACGCCGAGATCGCGGCCGATCAGGCTCGTGATCCCCTTCCGCGTCTGCGCGACTACCTCGTCCCCGCCGTCCTCACCTCGGCGGAGTGGACCGCGCTCGAGGCCGAGGTCGCGGGCGATATCGAACGCGCTGTCACCACGGCGCGGGCGCGCTCCATGCCCGACCCCGCGACGGTCGGTGATCATCGCTACGCCGATGATCGAGATGATGTCCCGGAAGCTGGGCTTGGCGGGCTCTCCCGAGCTGAACGCTTTGCGCTTGGCGGTGCTGCGACGGCGGCAGACGGCGGGGAGATGCTTCGCTTCGCCGAGGCCGTCCGCCGCACGTTACGCCAGGAGCTCGAGGTCAATCCCAAGCTCGTCGTCTTCGGCGAGGATGTCGGGAAGAAGGGGGGCGTCCATCTCGTCACCGAGGGGCTCCAGCGGCAGTTCGGTGCGGAGCGGGTCTTCGACACCAGCCTATCCGAGGAGGGAATCGTCGGACGCGCCTCGGGGCTCGCGATCAGTGGCTTGATGCCGGTGGCCGAGATCCAGTTCCGCAAGTACGCGGATCCTGCGACCGAGCAGCTGAACAACACCGGGACGATGCGTTGGCGCACCGCGAATCGCTTCGCGGCGCCGATGGTGGTGCGCATGCCCGGTGGCTTTGGGAAAGATGTCGGCGATCCCTGGCACAGCCTGAGCGACGAGGTACGCTTCGCACACGCCTATGGCTGGCAGGTCGCGATCCCGTCGAACGCCGCCGATGCCGTGGGGCTCCTCCGTGCGGCGATGCGAAGTCCGAACCCGACCGTCTTCTTCGAGCATCGCTCGCTGCTGATGACCGGCGATGGGTCGGCCCCGTACCCGGGCGATGACTACGTGCTCCCGTTCGGACAGGCGCGCATCGTGCGCGCGGGCACTGACCTCACCGTCATCTCCTGGGGCGCGATGGTGCATCGCTGCCTCGAAGCCGCCGAGCGGTTCGGTGCCGCGGTCGAAGTGATCGATCTGCGCACGATCGCCCCGTGGGATCGCGCCGCGGTGCTGGCTTCCGTGGCGAAGACCGGACGGTGCCTCGTGGTCCACGAGGACAACATGACCGCGGGGTTCGGCGCCGAGGTCGCGAGCGTCGTCGCACAGGAGGCGTTCTGGCACCTCGATGCGCCGGTGCGGCGCCTTGCGCCGGAGGATATCCCGATGCCGTACCATCCGGTGCTGCTCGATGCGGTGTTGCCGAGTGTGGGGCGAATCACTCAGGAGATCGAGGCCGCGCTCGGCGCCTGACCGCGGCACGCAGGCTGTACGTGGCGCGACCTCAGAGCCCGATGATGAACTCCGCCCGCCCGCCGCGCGCGCCATCCAGCCGCCACGCATAGCGCACCCCCACGGGGAGCTTCAGCTCTGGGTGGAACCAGGCGGCATCGAACCAGAGCTCCCCACCGACGGAGCGCCATATCGTCTGCGCATCGACCGCCGCGCCTTGAACAAAGCGCCGTGAGGTGGTCCGCATCACGTCAGCGAAGAGCGCGCCACGCACACGCTGCAGCTGGATCGTCCTGACGAGCGTGCGGTCCGGGTACCAGAGCGGGAACGCGTAGTCGATGGCGCCCCGCACGGCGACGGATGCGGTCACCGCGGGATACCCGCGGGCGAAGGGGAGCGAGGAGGTGAAGCGATAGGGTGGCGCGCTCGTCACCGACGCACGGAAGGGCTGGCGGTCGATGCCAAGATCGAGACGGACCCCATGGTGCGCGCCGAATCCCGACCGGAAGAGCTGCGCCCGCGCCGCGATCTGCCGCCCATCGAAGGTCCCCCCGAGCGGTGTCGACCGGACGAAGGCGCTCGCGGCCACCCCGCGGATCGGGAAGATGTCGCGCACCCACTGATAGCCGCGGTACGCGGAGACCCCCATGGTGAGCGGCCGCACGCTCCCTTCATCCGAGACGAAGTAGGCTGGTAGCGTGCTCCCCTCCACACGGGTCTCCTCGAGCGCACCGAACATGCGAACCTGCGTCCAGCGATGATCGCGCGTGAGGTTGAGCGGGAGCTCGGCGCGGATCCCGCGCGTGTACTCGCGCCACTGCCACTCCCCGGCGGGCTGGGCCTCCCCACGGACTGTGACCGCCGGATACACATCACGACGATCCCCGACCCCGACCCACGCACTCGTGATCGCGGGCGAGGCCGCCGAGGTGATGGCGATCCGACCTGATCCCGTGCGCTCGGTGCGATCGTAGCTCGCGCCAAGATCGGCGGCGAAGGTCCCGAGGATATCGCGCGAGCTGAGCGTCGCGCCGATCGTCGGGCTCACGGGGGGCAGCGAGACGGTGAATCCCGTCGGATAGAGGAGATGGCGCCAGGGCGCATAGTCACGGAGCGGCGCCGTGGAATCCGGCGCGATCGGTTCCGTGAGGGGGGCGGTACCGACCTGCGCGATCAGCGCGCGGAGCGGCGCAGGATCCTCGGCCACCAGCGTCACCTCGGGCCACCGTTCCGGTTTGATCGGCATGGTGACGAGACGCCGTCCCGTCGCGGTGTGATCGAGGAAGGCCAACCGTGTGCCGTCCGGCGATGGCATCGGATCGATCGCCCCGACCGGACGGACGGTGACCTGGTGCCAGCGCCCGGTGGCCGCGCGCCACGCGACGATCTGATCGCGCCCATCGATCGGCGCGTAGGCGAAGACGATCGAGCGGTCCCCCACCGGGGCGGCGATCGCGAGCGACGACCACGGAGAGAGCCCCTCGCAGGACACCATCGCCAGATCACACCGCTCCACGCGGCGGCCGACGCCACGACGCGTTCGGGTGAAGAGCAATCCATCGCCCTCCCGCGTGAAGCGTGGGGTCACGATGAGATCGCCATCGGTAATGAGGTGGCGCTGCATCACCTGCCCCTCGCGGTCGAGAATCTGTAGCGCCGTCCCGCCATCGGGGCGTTGCTCGATCGTCACGAGTCGCTGCGCATCGGAGGAGAGCCCGACGCTCATCCATCGCGCGGTATCGCCGAGCTGTCGGACCACACCAGTCGCGAGATCGCGCAGCATGATCACGTTGAAGGTGCGGAGCGCGTACCGCGGATCGAATCGCTCCTCGATCCAGGCGGCGATACCACCCTGCACCGAGAGCGGGGCCGGCGTCGGCTGACCGAGGTACTGGAGACGTTCCACCAAGTCTCCCCCGTGGCGCGCCAACTGCGGGAAGGCATCGAGCCCGACCCGATGACTGATGAGTCGTTCGTCGTCCTCCCATCCCGGCGAGGCGTCGTCAGTCCAGAGGTCGGGCGTAGGCCTTACGGGTGTCACCGGCGTGAGCGAAAGGCGCGCCGCACCCGAGCGAACGGAGTCCCGGAGCGCCCCGAACGTCTGCTGATGCAACGCCGTGGCGGTCAGCCCACTCGCACGCTGCAGGCCACCGGAGAGCGCCAGCGGGATAAACGATCGGCGAGTCGATCGCGCCAGCGCCTGCTCCCAGACCTCCGCACCGAACCGCGCACGACCCGCGGCGAGGAGGTGATACCCGTGCACATACGGATTGGGCCACCGATCCTTGAGTGACCCGACCATCGTCGTCTGGTAGCTCGGGACGTCGCGCGCGAGGAGCTGCGCTCGGAAGTCGGCGTCGAAGAGCGGGATCCGCCCGCGCCCGGAAGAGGTCAGCACAGTCTCCGTCAGCGTGGCGTCCCCCTCGAGAAACCACGAGGGGAGGCTCCAGAAGCTGAACGTCTGCCAGGCGACCTCGCCGAAGAGCGTCGTCATCGCCCCGGTGAATCCGCGACGGGCCGCGGTGAGCTGTTGGACATGCCGATACTCGTGCAGGGCCAAGAGCTCGAGCCAATCATTCGATCCGAGCAACCCATCATACTGCGGCGCCTGCGGGAAGAGCTCGGATCGGCGCGGTGCGAGCGCGACGAACCCATTCGCGTTCGCATACTGCGCGCGCAGCACGATGTCGATCATGGGTGGCCGAGCCCGCAGGGTCAGCGTGTCGGCTCGAGCAATGCGGTCGATCGTCGCACTCAGACGTCGGGCCTCTGCCTCCATCCCTGCTGGTGCGATCACCCGCGCGTGACGTCCCTCGATCACCCGCCACCGCACCGAGGGGCGGTCCTGCTCGGGGCCGAGCACGGGCGTGATCTGCGCCCGCGCGATCGATGCAGATAGCGCGAGTCCGATGCCCACTGCCGCGATGCGGCTCCAGCCCGCCGCGCGACGATCGGCGAACCGCGTCATCTCAGATCGCCTTGAACTCGTCGAAGGGCTGACGGCAGCTCCCACAGACATGGATCGCCTTGCACGCCGTGCTCCCGAACTCACTCTGGAGCGTCGTTTGGGTCGAGCCACACCATGGGCAGGGCACTGGGGGCCGAGCGCGCACGAGGGAGACGAGCCCCCCGCGCTCCGCCGGCCCCGGCGGGGCGATCCCATAGGCGCGAAGCTTCTCGCGTGCCGATTCCGGGATCCAATCGGTGGTCCACGCGGGCGAGAGCACCGTCCGCACCGAGACCGCGGTGGCGCCAGCGGCCTCGAGCGCCGTCCGCACGTCTTTCTCGATCTCGAACATCGCGGGGCAACCCGAGTAGGTCGGGGTGATCACGACCTCCACCGCGCCGTCGGCATCCACCTGCACCTCGCGCACGATCCCGAGCTCGACCACGCTGATGACGGGGACCTCAGGATCGGGGACGGTCGCCAGGACCTCCCACGCGCGCGCGACGTTCACCCTACCACCGGGCACCGGGGTGCGCACGAGCCACGCTCTGCATCGTCGCGAGGAGGTGCCCGAGGTGCTCCGTATGCCGACCCACCCGTCCCCCACGCTGCGTCGGCCCATCAGCGGGCCGGACCAACGTCGCACGATCGAGCACCTCATCGACGAGCTGATCCCAGCGCGCCTTCAGCGCGCGATGATCGACGACGATCCCCTCCCCCGCGACCCCCTGATCGATCGCATCGGCCTCGAAGAGCTCACCGGTGTAGCGCCAGAGCCGATCCAGCGACCCCTGCACCCGCACATGGCTCTCTTCGGTGCCGTCGCCGAGGCGAACGACCCACTCACTGGAGTGCCGCAGGTGATAGCGATCTTCCTTGATCGCCTTGGCCGCGATCGCCGCGAGCCCCGCATGTGGCGCCCCCAAGAGCGCCTCCCAGAGGAGGACACTGTACGCATCGAAGAGGAATTGGCGCACGATCGTGTCGCCGAAGTCCCCGCGCGGCTGTTCGACGAGGAGGCAATTGCGGTACTGCACCCCATCTCGGAAGTAGGCGAGCGCATCTTCGTCGCGGCCCGCCCCCTCGACCTCGCCAGCAAGGCGGAGGATCGACGCCGCCTGCCCGATCAGATCGAGCGCGAAGTTCGAGAGCGCGATGTCCTCCTCGAGGATCGGCCCATGCCCGCACCACTCGGAGAGGCGATGCCCGAGGATCAGCCGATCGTCACCGAGCCGGAGCAGATACTCGACGAGCGGCGCCCCGAGACGCGGACCACGCGATGGCCCCGCGACCGGACGATCTCCCGCCTTGGCCTCGCCCGCCGCGATGCCGACATCGTCGGCGTCATGCGCACTCGCCATCAGAAGACACGGATGCCGCGCGGCGCCTTGTAGAACTGCGGATGCCGGTACGCCTTGTCGTTCCCAGGGTCGAAGAACGGCCCCGCATCACTCGGCGCCGAGGCCGTGATCGCGGTCGACGGGACGACCCAGAGATTCATCGCCTCACCGCGCCGCGCATAGACGTCACGGGCGTTCTGGAGCGCGTGCTCCGCATCGGTGGCGTGGAGGCTCCCCGCATGCTCGAACGGTTCCCCGACGTTTCCCTGGGTGAAGACCTCCCAGAGGGGCCAGTGGCTGTCGGTGGGACCGGTGGGCTCCGCCATCACGCCGCCTCGGTCTTCCGGGCGCGCTTCGCCGCATGGGCCGAGGCCGCCTCGCGCACCCACTGGCCATCGTCATGGGCCTTGCGGCGCGCCTCGAGCCGCTCGCGATTGCACGGTCCGTTCCCCGAGATCACCTGCTGGAACTCCGACCAATCGATCTCGCCGAAGACCCAGTTCTTGGTCTCGGGATCGAAGCGCAGATCCGGATCGGGCACCGTGATCCCGAGCGCCTGCGCCTGCGGGATGGTGAGGTTCACGAAGCGCTGACGGAGCTCGTCGTTGGTCTTCCGCTTCACCTTCCAGCGGAGGAGTTCCCCGCTGTTCAGCGAATTGGTGTCCGACGGCCCGAACATCATGAGCGAGGGCCACCAGAAGCGATCGACGGCATCCTGCAGCATCGCCCGCTGCGCCGGCGTCCCATTGGCGAGCACGGTGCAGATCTCGTAGCCCTGCCGCTTATGGAAGTTCTCTTCCTTGCAGATGCGCACCATCGCGCGCGCATAGGGCCCGTACGAGGTCTTCGCGAGCACCGTCTGATTCACGATCGCGGCGCCGTCGACGAGCCACCCGATGACGCCCATGTCGGCCCACGAGAGCGTCGGATAGTTGAAGATGCTCGAATACTTCGCCGTCCCGTCGAGGAGCTGGTTGAAGAGATCGAAGCGATCGACACCGAGGGTCTCGGTCCCACAGTAGATGTAGAGCCCATGCCCCGCCTCGTCCTGCACCTTCGCGATCAGCGACTGCTTGCGACGCAGCGAGGGGGCGCGGGTGATCCAGTTCCCCTCCGGGAGCATCCCGACGACCTCGGAATGGGCGTGCTGGGACATCATGCGCGTGAGCTGCGACCGGTAGCGGGCCGGCATCCAGTCCTTGGGCTCGATGCTCTCCCCGGCCGCGATGAGGGCCTCGAAGGCGGCGACCTGAGCCGGGTCGTCCGCGGGGAGCTGGCGGATGGTTGTGGTCATATGTAATAAACTATAGAGCCGGCTACCGCGCAGGGTAGCCATCGGCCTCTCCCCGCCGCACCCCTCTCGTCAGGTCCAATCCATGTCCGACGCTGCCCTCTCCGCCGGAACCGTCCAGACCCGCACCGCCGACGGGATCGCCACCGTCGAGTTCGCCCACCCCAAGGGGAACTCCCTTCCCTCGGCCCTCCTCGTCGAGCTGGCGCGGGCGATCCGCACCGCCGGCGCGGACCCCGCCGCCCGGGTGATCGTCCTCCGGAGCACCGGGAGCTCGACCTTCTGCGCCGGCGCCTCCTTCGACGAGTTCCTCGCGGTCGCCACTGCCGAGGAGGGCCAGCGCTTCTTCTCCGGCTTCTCGCAGGTGATCCGTGCGATGGTCGAGGCCCCGAAGTTCGTCCTGACCCGGGTGCAGGGGCAGGCCGCCGGGGGCGCGCTGGGGCTGATCGCCGCAAGTGACTACTCCATCGCTGTGCGGAGCGCGCGCGCCAAGTTGAGCGAGCTCCAAGTGGGCATCGGCCCCTTCGTCGTCGGCGTGGTGATCGAGCGGAAGCTCGGACTCGCCCGCTTCATGAACCTGGGCGTGCACGCCGATTGGCACGACGCCGAGTGGTGCGAGCGGCACGGGCTCTATTCGATGCTCGTGGACGATGAGGCCGCACTCGACGCGGCGGTCGCGGCCCATGCGACGCGCCTCGCAGCAGCGAACCCGGAGGCGATGCGCGAGATGAAGCGGATCTTCTGGCGCGGGACCGAGGGATGGGAGGCCGAGATGAGCCAGCGCGCCGCGATGAGCGGTCGGATGGTGCTCTCGGAGTTCACGAAGGACGCGCTGGCGAAGTTCCGCTCCCGCATCGCCCTAGCGTTGATTGCACTCTCCGCGGTGGCGTGCGGCGGTGGCCCATCGGAACCAGCCCCCGATCCGACTGCCGCGCAGGTGAGCGTGACGCCGGCGACCCTCACGCTGGCCAGCGGAGCCACCGGTCAGCTGACGGCGACCCCGCGCGACGGGGCAGGCGCGGCGCTCACGGGACGCAAGGTGACGTGGACCAGTCAGGACACGACGATCGCCAAGGTGGACGCCGCCGGCCTCGTCACCGCCCAACTCGTGCGCGCCGCCACCGCCGGCGAGACGCGCATCACCGCGAGTGTCGATGGGAAGAGCGCGACCGCGAGCGTCACCGTCTCGCCGGTCCCGGTCGCGCGCGTCGTGGTCACCCCCACGCCGCTCACCCTCACGATCGGGGAGACGCGCCAGCTGACCGCCACCCTCACCGATGCCGCCGGCGTCACCCTCACCGGGCGCACTATCACCTGGCTATCCGGTGACAGCACCAAAGTGCGCGTATCATCAACGGGCGTGGTGACCGCGGTCGCCGCCGGGACGTCCTCCGTCGGCGCGATCAGCGAAGGTCAACTTGGAACCGCCAGCGTTTCGGTTGCAGCGCCCAGTACCTCGCTCACCCTGCGCGACAGTCTCGTCACGGCGACGCAGGGCCTCTTCATGGGCGCCGCGTCGCGCGACCTCTCTCGTATCGCCGTGGGACCGAATGTCGATGGGACCTCCACGACCCGAGAGCTCCTCTTCACCGACTTCACCGGGACGGTGCTTGCCCGACACGATGTCGGTGGCGCGACCTGGGCCGTCGCGATGACACCGGACGGAGCGCGGACGGTCGTCGGCTCCGACGATGAGCAGGTCTATGTCTTTCAGGGGACGGCGCTGCGCAATCGAGGACGCCCGCTCACCGGCAACACCCAGGTGCGGGGCGTCGCCATCTCCGATGATGGACGGTGGGCCGGCACCGGAGGTCAGCGCTTCGTCTTGCTGGACCTTGACGCGGCATCTCCGCTCGACCCGGTCTTCGTGGACAGCACCCTCACTCAGACGCGCGCGATGGACTTCGCCTCAGGGGGACGCTGGCTCGCGTACGGCGGACGGCAAGAGATCAGCGGGCGCCAACTCTCCATCGTCGCCGTCTACGATCTGACGTCGCGCACCCGCGTGCTGTGGGACACGATCCCGACCACCGCGGAGAATGGGGAACTCCGCTCCCTCGCCATCTCCAGCGACGGGAATCGCATCATCGCCGGCGATTGGGCGGGACGTCTCCATTACTACGTTCGGACGAACCCGGCGAGCACCACCTGGACGCGGAGCACACAGGATGTCGCGAGCCGCATCTACTGGGTGGATCTCACCGCCGATGCCTCACGGGCCGTGGTCGGGACCCAAGGCAGCGACCTGCGCCTGTACGATCTCTCCTCCACCGCAGCCACGCTCGCGTGGAAGCGTCCGGCGACTGGGGTGCCACTCAATCCCCCGATGGATGGAGGGCAGCGCACTGTGCACATCACACCGGACGGGAAGAGCATCAGTGCAGGGACGCGCGGGGGCGGGAGCGGCGGTGGACAGATTTTCGTCTTCGATGCGAACGGCAACGTCCGACTTGGCCGCGCCTCCTTCGCGACCCAGGTCGCCGGGGCCTGGAAGGCCCGTGCCGGTGCCGCGGACCCGGAGGTCTGGTTCGTCCGTGTCTCTGACGATGGGACGCGCGCCGTGATGGCGTCCTACGGCGGCATCCTCTACTTCTTCACCGGCAACGCGCCCTGAGTGGCTTCGCGGGGGATGACGCTCAGCCGCGCGTCATCCCCTCCACCACCTGCTCGAACGTCTCCGCGAACCCGCCCGCGCGCTGACGCGCCGTCGCCTCGTACGCCGCGGGCTCCAGCGCCGCGGCCGCGTGCATCACCGTCGCCACGTCGAACGGCATCCCATCCGCCTTGGCGAGATACTCCTCGACCGCGGTGAGATACCCCATCATCCCGCCGAGTTCGGTCGGGCACGAGGACTTCCGCCCACGTCGGAGCGCGTCGGTTCCGGCGGGATCGGGCATCGCGAGGTTCTCACTCCCGCAGATCACCTGCAGGCGCGGGTTCGCCACACAGGCCGCGATCGTCGCCGCATCGAGCGAGCCCCCCGCGCCATTCACCACCACCGCATCGACTGGCTCGGCCAACAGCGCGAGCTTCCCCTCTGGCCCCACCGCACGGATCCCCAGCGCGGCGAGCTCCACCCGCCGCTCAGGGCGCGACTCGCAGACGAGCAACGTCACCCCCATCGGACGCAACCGCTCCACCATGTGTATCCCGATGTTCCCACACCCGATTAGCAGGACGGTCGCCTGCGCGACTGGCACCTCGGCGGCGCGCAACATCCCGAGTAGGACCTGCACATTCCCCTCGGCGGTGGGCCCCGACGTATCGGCGACGACGCTCCCACGATACCGCGCATTGAGATAGGCGAGCGAGCTGCTCGACCCATCGTGGAGCATCCCATGTCCGAGGTCCTGGCCCGTCACGAGGAAGATCCCTGACTCGCGCTCGATCGCTTGGAACCCCGCGATGGCGAAGTCGAGGAGGGCCCGATCGTTGGGCTGTCCCACTCGCGCATCTGGGGTCGGCGCGAGCACGCACTTCCCGCCGACGATCCGCGAGAGGTCCCGTTTGGCAAGCGGCCCACCCACTCCGAGCAGGCGCGACCAGCGGACCTTCTCCTCCATCCCCATCGCGAGGGCGATCGCCTCGCGCTCGGGGGTGAACCCCTCGGAGCGCATGCGCTCATCCGGGGCGATACGGAATCCGCCGAGGGAGAGCTTGCCAGAGCCCGGCGCGGCGTGCGTCGCCACGGCGAGGGTCCAGCCGTGGGTGTGGTCGTCGAAGCGATGGACCCAGACATCGGGGGCCGTCGAGGTGGCGAGCGCGGGGAGGATCCGCCGCGACGCCTCGGGGGGTAGTACGGTCGCAGTCACGCCGGAAAGCTATACGACCCCCCATCCCCACGCGCTAACCTTCCCCCATGCGACGCGGTGCTCTCGCTCACCACACACTACTCGGGATCGCCCTGCTCGAGGTCGCGGCGATCGGTGCGCTCGTCCTCTGGCTCCTGCGGGATCCCGAACCGGTCTTCGACGCCCACACTGGCGCCCTGACTCAGGTCGATACGCTCGAATCCGTGGAGGGCGACGGCCATCGGGAATCGGTCATCCGACTCACCAACGATACGGGGCTCATCGTCACCCTCGCGGTGCGCCGACCGATCGCCTCCACCACCTCGCCCCGCCCCGCCTTCCTCATCCTCGGTGGCGCCGAGCGCGGTCGCGGCGCAGCGAAACTCCTCGCCGATACGCGCGGCACCATCGTCGCCGCGATCGACTATCCGTTCGATGGCGACCTCAAGGCCAAGGGACTCGCCGTCCTCGCCCAGGTCCCCGCGATCCGGCGCGCCTTCTACGCCACCCCGCCCGCGGTCACCCTCGTGCTCGACTACCTGCGACGCGACCCTGAGGTGGACCCCGCGCGGATGGAGCTGATGGGGGCGAGCTTTGGCGCCCCCTTCGCGACGATCGCCGCCGCGCGGGATTCCCGCGTCACCCGTCTCTGGATCGCGCACGGGGGCGGGCGTCCGTACCTGATGATCGAGTCCGGCCTTCGTCGTGATGTCCCGAACGCGTTGTTCCGCGTCCCCCTCGCCGCCCTCGGGACGCTGCTCGTCTCGGGTCCTCGCTTCGCGCCCGAGCATTGGATCGACCGGGTCGCCCCACGTCCCGTCGTGATGCTCAACGCCACACAGGACGAGCGGATCCCACCGGCCGCCGTGCAAGCGCTCTGGGACGCGGCACAGGCCCCGAAGGAGCAGATCTGGATCGACGGCCCGCACATGCTCGGTAGCCGGCCGCAGATCCTACAGGCCATCGTCGACTCGGTGATGTCGCGCGTCGGGAGTCGGTAGCTTTCCGGTGTGACCGCCTTCGCCTTCTCGACCAGTCATCCCGCCGGCGCCGCTCGACTCGGCCACTTCACCACACCGCATGGACCGGTGGAGACCCCGGCCTTCATGCCGGTGGGGACCCACGGCACTATCAAGGGACTGAGCGTCGATGAGGTCGCCACCGCCGGCGGGCGGATGATCCTCTCCAACGCCTTCCATCTCTATCTGCGTCCCGGCGACGAGATGGTGCGCGCACTCGGCGGACTCCACGCCTTCACGCGGTGGGAAGGGCCGATGCTCACCGATTCCGGAGGGTTTCAGGTCTTCTCGCTCGCGCAACTCCGCACCGTGAGTGAGAAAGGGATCACCTTCCGCTCTCCGCTCGACGGCTCACTCCACGATTACACGCCGGAAGCGGTGATGCGCATCGAGCGGAACCTCGGCGCCGACTGCATCATGCAGCTCGACGAGTTGATCGAGGGGCGGTCGGATGTCGATGCCTCACGCGCCGCGATGGAGCGCAGCCTACGTTGGTTGGAGCGCTGTCGCATCGAGTTCGATCGCATCTCCCAGGAAGGGCGCGCACCGATCACGCACCTCGAGGCCCCGCTGGGCGCGCCCCCGCTCGCGATGCATGACCCGGTCAGCGACCTCGCGCCGCCCCCGCAGCTCCTCCTCCCGATCGTCCAAGGTGGGGTGCACGCCGAACTCCGTCGCGCCTCCGCGCGTGGGATCCTGCAGACCGGGGATTGGGAGGCGATCGCGATCGGCGGGCTCTCCGTCGGCGAGCCGAAGCCCTCGATGCTCGCGACCCTCGAGGTCTGCGACAGCGAACTTCCGCGCGAACGTCCGCGCTACCTGATGGGCGTCGGGCATCCCGATGATCTCGTGGAGGCGGTGGCGCGCGGCGTCGATCTCTTCGACTGCGTCGCCCCGACCCGGATGGGCCGGCACGGGACCTTCTTCTCGCACGGCGGCACGGTCCAGATCAAGCGGGCGGCGCATCGCACCGATCGGCGACCGTTGGTGGAGGGATGCCCCTGCCCAGCCTGCACGCGTTACGATCGCGCCTATCTGCGGCACCTCTTCGCCGCAGGCGAGATGCTTGGCCTCCGGCTCCTCGCGCTCCACAACGTGACCCACCTGATCCAGCTGATGGCGGACGCACGAACGGCGCTCCGCGAGGATCGCTTCTCCTCGTGGAGCGCCGAGTGGCTTGCGCGTTACCGCTCGAGGACGAGCGACTGAATGAAGAACTCCATCATCCGCTGCTGATTGATGCTGGCGTGCCCCACGTCGGGGCCGACCTGCACCTCGAAGCTCTTTCCGGCCCGCTGGAGCGCCTGGATCAACTGCATCGAGTTATTGGGATGCACGTTGTCATCGGCGGTGCCGTAGAAGATCATGAGCCGGCCGCGCAGGTTCGCCGCGTACTCCATCGCGTTCCCCTTCTTGTAGCCCTCGGGGTTCGACTGCGGGGTGTACATGTACCGCTCGGTGTAGATCGTGTCGTAGTGATGCCAGCTCGTCACCGACGAGGAGGCCGATGCGGCATGGAAGGCATCCGGGTGCCGCAGGAGCGCGAGCGCCGAGGCATAGCCGCCGTACGAGGTGCCGAAGATCCCGACGCGCTGCCCATCGACGAAGGGGAGCTTGCCCAGGTGGCGTGAGGCGGCCGCGAGGTCGTCGATCTCCACCTCGCCGAGCTTCTCGTAGATCGCATCGAGCGCCTTCTTGCCGCGGCCCGCCGCACTGCGGGTGTCGAGCGTCACGACGAGGAAGCCCATCTCCGTCCACGCCATCGGCGGGCCGAAGACCTCGCGCGCGCCGTTGGTCGCCGGCCCGGCGTAGACCGAGAAGAGCACCGGATAGCGCTTGGACGGGTCGAAGTTCGACGGCTTGTGCAGCATCCCGTAAAGCGGGGTCGTGCCGTCCGCCGCGGTGTAGGTGAACATCTCCGGCGCGCGGAACCCAGCGGCGGTGAACGCCGTAAGGTCGCTCTCGGCAACGGTCGCGACCACCTTCCCCGAGGCGTCGAGCACGCGCGTCACCGGCGCGATCGCATGGCTCTGCGCGACGTCGACGAGGTGGCGGCCATTCGGTGCGACCGTGACGGTATGGTTGAAGGCGGGATCGGTGAGGCGACGATCTCCCTTCCCATCGAGCCCAACGCGATGGAGCTGCAGCTTCATGAAGTTGTCGCCGCTGCGCGCATAGTACCACAGCTGCTTCGCCTCCTCGTCCACCTTCACGATTCCCGCCACCTCGAAGGGGTGCTGTGTGAGCGGGGCGATGAGCTTCCCGGACAGGTCGTAGAGGTAGTAGTTCTTGAAGCCGGTGCGCTCCGACTCCCAGATGAAGCGCTCCCCGTCGGCGAGCCACCGGATGGTCGGGGAATTCTCCGTCCAGCTCGCGAGCCACTCCTCACGTACGAGTACGCGGCAGGCGCCGGTCGTTGGGGAACAGGCCGCGAACTCCATGACGTTCTGTCGACGGTTGGTGCGCCGGAGCAGGATCTCGCTGCCATCCGGGCTCCAGGTGATCCCGTACACATAGTGCCCGACGACCTCGTCGGTCAGCGGCTTCCTATCGCGTGCGTCGATACGCACAGTCTTTCCCGTCACCTGGTCGAAGACAAAGAGGTCGACGATCGGGTTCTGCGTCCCCGCCTTGGGATAGGCCTCGATCATCACCGCGCCCTGTACCGCCGTCTGGTCCATCTGAAGCCAGTAGTCCTTCACCGGGTTCTCATCGAACCGATAGTAGGCGAGCTGCTTCCCGTTCGGCGACCACCACATCGCGGTGACCTGATCGAGTTCCTCCCCGTATACCCAGCTCGCGGTACCGTACTTGATGCGCCGCTCCTTGCTCCCGTCCGTGGTGAGCTGGCGCTCACCGGAGCCATCGCGCGCCGAGATGAAGAGGTTGTTCTCACGATAGACGGCCTTCATCGCCGAATCCGCGGTCCACGCCTCGGTGTACTGGCGTCCGCGCGCCGGCGCATTCATCCGGCGGGCCCCCATGCTGGCTCCGCCGTTCAACGGCCCTGCCTCACTGACCGCCTTGGTCGCCACGGTGTAGCGGAAGCGCTTGCCGTCGCGCGTGAACTCGAACGAACTCCCGTCGTCTGCCCACTGCGGGGTGATGGCGCCAGACTTGACGCTCGACGCGAGCTTGGGCGCCATCGCGGCGTAGCGCTCGTAGCCCGGCATCGTCCGGAGACGATCCTGTGCGTGGGTCGCCGTCGAGAGGACGAGGAGCGCGAGGAGGGACCGAACGAAGCGTGGGGACATTGGGAGAGGTGGGGATGGGGTCGGAAGCAACGTTGCCTCAATTCTACCCCGCTGGCCTCGGCGCGCGAATGGCGCGACCTTCCCCCCGTCCCTGACCCCGCCCTGATGCCACGACGGATTGCTCTGCTCCTGATCCTCCCCGCCCTCCTCGGGGCACGCGCCGTGCGCGATGAGCCCCCGCGCACCACGAAGGACGGCGTCTACACCGCGGCACAGGCCGCGGAGGGCGAAGCGTTGTGGAAGGACGTCTGTCAGTCGTGCCACCTTCCCGGGGCGCTGGTGACCCCCGCGACCACCACAAAATGGTTCGGACGCCCACTCGCCGACCTCTACGGCTACGTCCGCCGCGAGATGCCGCAGCTCGATCCCGGATCCCTCACGGACGATGAATATCGGGTCGCCGTCGCCTATCTCCTGAAGCAATTCCGCATGCCCGCAGGCACCACCCCGCTCCCGGCGGACTCCGCGGCACTCGCCGCCATCCGCATCGACTCCCTCCCCTCCGCCTCTCGCACAGGATCGCGCTGATGATGCCGCTTCCCCGTTGGGCTCCGATCATCCTCCTCGCCGTCACGGTATCGGCGACGACCCCGACCACCGCCTCGAGCCAGGGGCCCTCCGCCACCGCCCAGAGCGAGCTCCGCGACACGGTGTCGCTCTACACCACCGACCTCGCCGCGCTCCACCGGCGATGGACCGTCGACTACTCGGCGGCGCGGCGCGAGCGCTTCCGTTTGTTTCAGAAAGAGTGGCAGGGCCGACTCGCCCGCATCGACTTCGACCGGCTCGGGCAAGAGGGGCGCATCGACTACGTGCTACTCAACACGCGGCTCACCGCAGAACTCGATCGCCTCACCCGTGAGGAGCGGCTCGCTAAGGATATGGGGGCCTACGTCCCCTTCGCACCGATCATCACGGAATTTGAGGAGGCGCGACACCGGTTCAACCCGATCGACCCGCAGTCGAGTGGCGCGACCCTCGCCGCCATGGCCAAGGAGATCGACAGTCTGACCCGCGTCGTTCGGGCCCGCGCCAACGCCACGATCACCCGCCCCGAGCGGATCGTCGGGCTCCGCACCGTCGCCTACCTCGATGACCTGCAACGCACCCTCCGCGACTGGCACCGCTTCTATTCTGGCTATCACCCCCTCTTCACCTGGTGGACCGAGGATCCGTACAAGCGCGTGACCGCGGCGATGACCCGCTATCAGACCGCGATCCGCGAGGTCATCGTCGGACAGAAGGCGGGGGAGGAGGAGCCGATCATCGGCGACCCAATCGGCGCCGCGGGCCTGGCGGAGGACCTGCGCGCCGAGATGATCGCGTATGAGCCCGCACAGCTCATCGCCCTCGCGGAGCGCGAATTCAAATGGATCGAACAGGAACAGCGCCGCGCCGCACGCGAGATGAGGTTCGGCGATGACTGGCGCGCCGCCCTCGAGGCGGTGAAGCGGAAGTACGCCCCCGCGGGCGAACAGCCTGCACTGATCAAGGACCTCGCCGAAGAGGCGATCGCCTTCCTCAAAGCGAAGGACCTCATCACCGTCCCCCCCCTCGCGGAGGAGATCTGGCGAATGGAGATGCTTTCCCCCCGCCAGCAACTCGTCTCCCCCTTCTTCCTCGGCGGCGAGGTGATCCAGGTCTCCTATCCCACCGATTCGATGGCGCACGAGGATAAGCTGATGAGCATGCGCGGGAACAACCCGCACTTCTCCTCCGCGACGGTGCACCATGAGCTGATCCCGGGGCACCATCTGCAGGGATTCATGGCGAGCCGCTATCACCCGCATCGCAGCGCCTTCAGCACCCCCTTCTGGACCGAGGGGTGGGCGCTCTACTGGGAGATGCTCCTCTGGGATCTGGATTTCCCCAAGTCACCCGAAAACCGGATGGGCTTCCTCTTCTGGCGCTCGCATCGCCTCGCGCGAATCATCTTCTCGCTCAAGGTCCACCTCGGCCAGATGACGCCACAGGAGGCGGTCGATCTCCTCGTGAATCGCGTCGGCCATGAGCGGGCGAATGCCGAGGCCGAGGTCCGCCGCTCCTTCAACGGCACCTACTCCCCGCTCTATCAGGCGGCCTACATGCTCGGCGGCCTCCAGATCCGCGCGCTGCACCAGGAGCTCGTCCAGTCGGGGCGGATGACGAACCGCGCCTTCCACGACGCGATCATGCAGGGTGGGCGGATGCCGATCGAGATGGTGCGGGCACGGCTCACGAACACCCCGCTGACGCGCGAGTACCGCGCGCAGTGGAAGTTCATCACACCCTGAGGCGTCACCGACGGACCGCGGCCGGCGGCGCGCTTAGCGCCGCTGATACATGAGATCGAGCAACTCGTCGTACATCGCGTCGGCGGTCTCTCCGCCGGCGCGCACCGCGGTCGCCGCGCAGTGACGCAGGTGGTTCCGCATGAGCTCACGGCTCACTCCGCGTAACGCCTCTTGCACCGAGGCGATCTGCGTCATGACGTCGGCGCAGTACCGATCCTCCTCCACCATCCGGTGCAGCCCGCGGATCTGCCCCTCGATCCGCCGGAGCCGCGTGAGGTTCCGCGCCTTCACTTCGGCGTCCACGGCGACGGCGGCACGCCCCGCGGGGGCATGCGTCCCACAGGCACAGGCCGAGGGATCCTTCTTGGTTCTTCCGGTCATCGCACGCTCCCAAGGTGTGGGGTCACGGGAGAGAGCCTAGGTACCCCCTCCCCCTATGTCAATCGAGGCCGTCCCGCTCGGGAGAGGCGTTGCCCCCACCCCCCGCCGGGGCGAACTTCACGGCATGCGCCTATTCGCCCCCCTCCGCCGCGGCCTCCTCGCCGCCCTCCTGCTCGCCCCCGCCCTCCTCTCCGCCCAGGACCGCCCCCTCTCCCTCTGGGAGCGGCAGGCGCGCGACCTCCTGAAGGAACTGGTGGAGATCAACACGACGCTGACCACCGGGAACAGCGTCACCGCCGCGGAGGCGATGGCGAAGCACATGCGCGCCGCCGGCTTCCCGAGCGAGGATGTGGTCGTCGTGGAGAACGCCCCGCGCAAGGGGAACCTGATCGTGCGCTTCCGGGGGCGAAACACCGCCCGCAAGCCGATCCTCCTCCTCTCGCACATCGATGTCGTCGAGGCGAACCCCGCCGACTGGACCCTCCCACCCTTCCAGTTCATCGAGAAGGACGGGAACTTCTACGGCCGCGGCGTCGCCGATGACAAGGACGAGGGGGCGATCCACCTCACGATCCTCCTCCGCATGAAAGCCGAGGGGATCGTCCCCGATCGCGACCTCATCGTCGCGCTGACGGCAGACGAAGAGGGCGGTCCCGCCAATGGGGTCGACTGGATTCTCAAGAATCGGCCCGAACTCCTCGCCGCCGAGTACGCTCTGAACGAAGGGGGCGGTGGCCGCGTGGAGAATGGACGGCGCATCGCCAACGAGGTGCAGGCGAGCGAGAAGAAGGTCGCCAACTTCATCCTCGAGACGACGAACACCGGCGGCCATAGCTCGCAGCCCCGCCCCGACAACGCGATCTATCAGCTCGCCATCGCGCTCGACCGTGTGGGCAAGTACCAGTTCCCTGTGCGCCTCAACGCCGTCACGCGCGAGTACTTCCGGCGACAGGCGACGATCTCTGGCGGTGAGGTCGGCCGTGCGATGACGCGAATCGTCGCGAACGAGAAGGACGCCGACGCCGCGCGTCTCATCTCGCGCGATCCGGCCAACAACTCGCGGCTCCGCACCAGCTGCGTGGCGACGATGCTCGAAGGGGGCCACGCGATGAATGCGTTGCCGCAGCGGGCGCGCGCCACCATCAATTGCCGCATCCTGCCGGATGAGACCACCGAGCAGGTGCGCGCGCAGCTCGCACGCACCATCGCGGACACGGGGGTGAAGATCCTCATCGAGCGCGCGGCAGAGGACAGCCCGCCATCGCCCCTCACCCCCGAACTCCTCCGCACGATCGAGGAGGCGAGCACCGAGCTCTTCCCGGGGATCCCCGTGGTCCCGACGATGAGCACCGGTGCCACCGACGGGCGCTTCCTCCGGGTCGCCGGTATCCCCGTGTACGGCGTCTCGGGACTCTTCTATGACACGCCGAACGCGCACGGGATGAACGAGCGAGCCGAGGCGCGGGCGTTCTATGATGGACTCGAGTTCATGTACCGACTCGTGCGGAAGCTCTCCGCCGGCCCCGGCGTCTGACCGGCGCCTCCGTACGATCCCCCTTCTGACTCCCCGAGCTGTCCATGGCGAAGATCACCGAGACCGATTGGATCTGGCGTGACGGATCCTTCATCCGCTGGCAGGACGCGCAGGTGCACCTCCTCGCGCACTCCGTGCAGTTCGGCTCCGCCGTCTTCGAGGGGATCCGCTGCTACGCCACGCCGAAGGGCCCCGCGATCTTCCGACTGCGCGAGCACCTCAAGCGCTTCCTCGACTCCTGCAAGATCTACCGCATGGATCCCCCGTGGACCATCGATCAACTCGTCGAGGGATGCCGAGCCCTCGTCGCTAAGAATGCGCTCGAGGCCTGTTACATCCGGCCGATGGTGATCCGCGGCTACGGCGCCGCGGGGATGGTCCCCTTCGATAGCCCGATCGAGACCTATCTCCCCTGCTGGCCCTGGGGCGCCTACCTCGGCGACGCCGCGCTCGAGCACGGCGTCGATGCCTGTATCTCCACCTGGCACCGCGTCGCCCCCAACACCATCCCGGCGGCGGCGAAGATCGCCGGCAATTACCTGAGTGGACAGCTCATCAAGATGGAGGCGCTCCGCAACGGCTTCGATGAGGCGATCGCCCTCGGGCCGGATGGCATGCTCTCCGAAGGGTCGGGCCAGAACGTCTTCGTCGTCGATGAGGGTCGCCTCTACACCCCACCGGTCGACGGCACCTTGCTCCCAGGCATCACCCGGAGCGCGGTGATCGCCATCGCGAAGGACCTTGGGATCGAGGTCGCGGTGCAGCCGCTCACCCGCGAGTCACTGTATACCTGCCAAGAGGTCTTCGTCTGCGGCACGGCGAGCGAGGTCACGCCGATCCGCAGCGTCGACCGCCTCCCCGTTGGCGCGGGGAAGCCCGGCCCGGTCACCAAGGCGATCCAGGCCCGCTTCCTCGACGTCGTGAACGGCCGCACCGACGATACGCACGGCTGGCTGACCTACGTGCGCTGAGGTCCGGCGGCGTAGCAGCAGGGCCGTGTGAGGGAACCCTGCACGACCCAGATGGTACGAGAGCGCATGACCACCCTCCTCGGGTCCACCCGCCGGGCTGTCGCCGCCGCCCTCCTCGCCGTCGCCCCACTCCCGCTCGTCGCGCAACAACCGACCGCCGCCGAGCTCCTCACCGTCCGCGAGATCGACGATCTCACTCGTCCCATCGCCCAGCTTTCGGACGAGGCGCTGGAGCAGGTGCTTCGACTCCTCGCCGAGCGGCCGGCGTGGGCCATCGCCATGGGGCGCGCCTATCGACAGCAACCGGGTGACGTGCGTGCCGCGATAGAGAACCAGCGTCGGGTCGCCGTCGTCACCGTCCCCGTGCTCTCGCCGATGCCCGCCCCGGCGCCCGTGGTACAGCCGCCTCCGTCGGTGGTGACGCCACCGACCGTGATCTTGCAGCCCGCGCCGGTCGTGGTGCAGCAGCCGACGATCATCGTGCCGAACCCCGTCTTCGCGCCGCCCCCGGTGATCGTCCATGCGCCGCCCATCGTCCATGTGCGTCCGTGGACCTTCTGGCCTTGGACGCGGACGATCGTCGAGCGCCCGATCTATATCGACCGCGGGCGGGAGCGGCGGGATGATGATCGTGGGCGCGAACGCGACGACCGGCGCCGCGTCGCGACGGTCACCCCCGATCGGCCACGGACCGCAGTTCCTCGATCTTCCGGCGCGCGTACCCCGTGAGCTCGGCTCCCACCGTGGGCAGCGCGACGAGCCGCTCGTAATACGAAAGGGCCGTGACCCGGTCACCCTTGGTGCGCAGATAGAACTCGGCGATCCGCATGACCACCTGCGGATGTTCCGGGGCTCGCATCTCCTCCTCGAGCCTCTCCTGCTCGGCGCCCGCGAGGTCCCCGCGGATCACCAAGGTCTCAATGTGCGAGAAGGTGGGGACGTAGGGCGTGGTCTTCCCGGAGGGGTTCACGACCGCCTCCGCCGCCTTCCCCGCCCCCTGCACGACCGCCCGCTGGATCACGCGCCCCATGGCACCGGCGGCGAAGAGCCCGACGGCCATCGGGATGGCCCCCACCCGAACCCCTCCGAGCAAGCGGACGAAGGTGAAGATGATGACCCCCGCCCCGACACAGACGATGGCGCCTCCCCATCCGTCGTGCAGCATCTCGTCGACGCTCTTGTACATGGGTCGAATGTACCTTTCGGGTATGTCCATGCCCACCTGCGCCCCTCGCGCCCTCCGCCTCGGCCTCCTGGCCCTTCTCCTCCCCTGTGCCACCACCACGGCTCAGGAGACCCTTCGGACCCAGCATCATGACGTCCGGCTCACCCTCGTCGCCGATGGGCTGGCGAGTCCCTGGTCGGTCGCCTTCCTCCCGGGTGGCGATCTGCTCGTCACGCAGCGTATGGGCCAACTCCGCGTCATCCGGAAGGGGAAGCTGCTCCCCGACACCGTGCCGGGGCTCCCGCCGATCCGCGTCGGTGGGCAGGGCGGCCTGCTCGATGTCGTCGCCCATCCCAAGTTCGCCGAGAATCGCTTCGTCTATCTGAGCTACTCCAAGCCCAACGCCGAAGGGAACCAGAGCACGACGGCGGTGATCCGCGCACGCTTCGAGAACGATCGCCTCACGCAGGTGACGGAGATCTTCGAGGCGCAGAAGTGGTCACGCGGCATGGGCCACTACGGCTCCCGTCTCGCCTTCGATCGCGATGGCTATCTCTTCATCTCGCTCGGCGACCGACAGGTGATGCCAGCGGGCCCGATCGACTCGCTCCTCAAGCATCCGGCGCAAAATCTCGGGACGCACCACGGGAAGATCGTCCGACTCCATGACGACGGCCGCATCCCGGCGGACAATCCCTTCCTGAACACCCCGGGTGCCCTGCCGCAGATCTGGAGCTATGGGCATCGCAACGTGCAGGGACTCGCGGTGCATCCCACCACGAACCAGCTCTGGGCCGATGAGCATGGCCCGCAGGGCGGCGATGAGCTCAACCTCGTGCAGGCCGGTAAGAACTACGGCTGGCCCGTCATCGGCTTCGGCGTGAACTACCGCACCGGCAGCGCGATCCATGTCGGGACGGCGCGCGCCGGGATGGAATCGCCGATCAACGTCTGGGTCCCCTCCATCGGCATCTCCGGGCTCGCCATCTACACGGGAGACAAGTTCCCGCAGTGGCGGGGGCAGCTCTTCGTCGGCGGCTTGGTGGGCGAGCGTCTCACGCGCGTCGCGCTCGATGGGACGACGGTCAAGGAGGTGGAGAACCTGGTGCAGGACCGCGGCCGCATCCGCGACGTGCGGCAGGGCCCCGATGGGTTCCTCTATCTCGTCTTCGAGACGAGAAAGGGGGGGAGCCCCGCGCTCATGCGCCTGGAACCCGCCTCCCGTCGCTGAGCACGTAACACTCAGCAGGTGACCGAGCGGCGCGTCATGATCGTGACGCGCCGCTCGTGCGTTACGGCGCGCGAACCGTGATGGTGATCGGCGCGCTGATCAGTTCGCGGCTGATCACGCGGTGGTCGGCATCCCCGAGCACCACGCGCAAGGTGTGCTTCCCCGGCGCGAGGGTAAGCTGGGTCTCGATCTGCCCCGCTCCGTAGTGCCGGTGGGAGGGGTCGGCAGGAATCACCTCACCGATCGCCGGCGCCTCACGGTCGATCAGGATGTGGAAGTGTCCGGTATTGGAGAGCTTCACCCCCGCCGGCGCGATACCGTAGTTGCGCAGCCCGAAGACCACCTCGAAGGTCGCCGGGACCACCGCGCCATCCTGCGGGACGCGAAGGAAGATCTCAGGCTTCGGGGTAGCCGCGGTCTGCGCGGCGAGGGGAGCGCCCCAGAGGAGCGCGACGGTCAGGATGATGCGACGCAGAGTCATGGTCATAGAGGATGAATTCCCCGAGTGGGGAGAAAGGTTCCGGTCAGCGGCTCGTCGAGCGCACCTCACTCTGGCAACTGATTGATCCCACGGAGCAGCCGGGTGAAGAAGCGCACGGCGACGCCATAGTCCTCGACGCGGATCCGCTCGTTGACGCCGTGGATCCGCGCCTGATCCCCCTCGCCGAGTGGCACCGGGAGGAAGCGGAACGCCTTGTCGGTGTGCGCGCCCCAGTACTTGGCATCGGTACCGCCCATCACGAGGTACGGCAGCACGGGAAGCGGCTCCGCAGGAACCAGGGAGCGGATGGTCGATGCCACCAAGGCATAGGCGGGGGAATCCACCGACGACACCGGCGAGGGGTTCACCCGCACGCTATCCATGTAATCAATCGTGATGAGCGTGTCGTTCACGATTTCCCGCACCCGCGTGAGCACGCTCTCGTGCGTCTCCCCCGGTCGGATACGGAAGTTGACGATCGCCTGCGCCACCGGCGGCAGGACATTGTCCTTCACCCCAGCCTCGAGCATCGCCGGAGCCGTCGTGGTGCGCAGCAGTGCCGCGCCCAGCGGACTCCCGAGCATCGCGCGCTCGACTACCGGCGCGGTCAACCAGAGATTCGCCAGCGCCACTCGCTGTCCGAACGACGCATAGGGCGCCATCGCCTCCAGCATCCCACGTGTCGGCCCCTCGATCGACGCCGGGAAGGGATTGGCCTCCAACGCCATCACCGCGCGGCTCAGCGCCCCCACCGCGGTGCGCGAGGGCGGCATCGACGAATGCCCCCCATTCGCCGACGCGGTCAGACGGAAGGAGACATACCCCTTCTCCGCGATCCCGACGATCGCCGCGCGCCCCTGCACCCCAGGGATCACCCCGCTCGCGAGGAACCCGCCCTCGTCCACCACGAGCGCCGGCTTCACCCCCCGCGCGACCAAGGTGTCGACGATCGCACGCGCACCGAACCGGCCGCCGTTCTCCTCATCGTGACCGAACATCAGATAGACCGTTCGCGGGGGGACATATCCCGACTCGATCAGGCGCTCCACCGCCTCGAGCGTCGCGAGCACCGTCGTCTTGTCGTCGAGCGTCCCACGCCCCCACACATACCCGTCGGCGATCACCCCACCGAACGGCGGATGCGTCCACTCGGCGAGATTCGCCTCCGGCACCGGTACCACGTCCATGTGTCCCATCAACACTACCGGCGCCTTCGACGAGTCGCTCCCCGGCCAGGTGTAGAGGAGACTCAATCCACCGATCAGCTCACGCTGCAGTGTGGCGTGCAGGCGCGGGAACTCCGTGGCCACCAGCGCGTGGAAGGCACGGAAGGCCGCCGTGTCGATCGGCGCCCCCGAGGCGTACGAGACGGTCGCAAGGCGCACCGACCGCGCGAGGCGACTCGCGGCCTGCTCCGCATCGATGGCGATCGCCTCCACCTCGCCGACGGCAGCGGGCGGTGCCGGGAGGCGCATGGCATTGCTCACGAGGACCGCACCGAGCGCCACGACACCGACTACGAGGACGAGCAGGATCTTCTTCACGGCCACTCCGGGAGAGGTGGGGATGCCGGAATATCCATGGCTCCGCCACCTTTCTCCAACCAGCATGGCCACTTCGCCCCCCCTCCCCACCCCACCGCGGCGCATCCTCGTCGGGGCGTCAGACGCCGCCACGGTCGCCGCGCGCATCGCCACCGCGCGCCCCGACCTTGAGCTCCGCGCGATCCTGCACCCGCAGGTCACCGACGCGGACCTCGCCTGGTCCGAGTGCTACGTGGGGTTCCGTCGACCGCCCGTCGCGACCATGGGGGGCGTGCGCTGGGTGCACTCCACCGGGGCCGGCGTCGATCCCTGGCTCGCCCCCGACGCGCTGGCGCCCGCTACCCTCCTGACCCGCTCCCCGGAGCGCTTCGGTCCGGCGATCGCCGAGTGGGCGGTGGCGCGGATCCTCGCCGAGGCGCAGCAGCTCGGGGCGCTCGCCGCGGCACAACGTGAACGCCAGTGGGCCTCCCTTACCCCGAGCCGCATCGCCGGTCGCACGGCGTTGATCCTCGGCACCGGGGAGATCGGTTCAGCGATCGCCCGTGCGCTGACCGCACTCGGCGTGCGAGTCATCGGCGTCTCGCGAACGGGGAATGTCTCGGGTGCGATGACGGGTGGCCGTGAGCGCGTGCAGGTGACCAGTGATCCCGAATGCTTCCACGCGGTGCACACTCCACCGCAGCTCCTATCCCTCGTGGGTGATGTCGACTGGATCATCGCCGTCCTCCCCGACACCCCAGCGACTCGCGGGCTCCTCTCGCGTGACGTGCTCTCCCGTTGCCAAGGGGCGATGCTGCTCAATGCAGGGCGTGGCGCCGTGGTGGAGGAATCCGCGATCCCTGAAGCGCTGGACCGCGGCTGGCTCCGCGCTGCGGCACTGGATGTCTTCCAGACCGAGCCGCTCCCGTCGGATTCCCCGCTCTGGACCCATCCCCGCGTGACGATCTCCCCGCACTGCTCAGGCCCGACGACCATCGCAGGCGCGGCGGATGGGTTTCTGGAATGTCTGACGACGATCGAGCGCGGGGAACGCCCTCGGTGGGCGATCGATCTCGTGCGGGGCTATTAGGTCAGCGCACTCGGCGCCGCGACTCGGCGCACGCTCGACGCATCCCTTCAGTACACCCGCTCCACCCACGCGAGCGCGTCGAATCCTGCGTCGAAGCTCATGATCCGCCGGACCTCCCGCCGCTCCATCACCGCCGCATGTAACGCGTCGCGCGACGAGAGACGGCCAGCGCCCAGCACGATCTCCTTCGCGCGCTGCACATCCGCCAACTCGACCGGGTAGACCTCGTCCACCACGCCGAGCAAGGCATCGAAGGCGGGCTGGATGGCATCCGACCGATCGATCCCGCGATACCGGTGGAGGATCTCCTGGAGCACCTCGGCGCTCGTCACGATCCGCTCTCCGCGCTGGATGCACCGCTCAAGCGCCACACGCGCCGCCTCCTTATTCGGATGCGGCGCGCCGATGAGGTACATCGGGATGTTCGAATCGAGAAAGATCACGCGCCAAGGTCTCCCGCACGCCCGCGCTCGATCTCCGCGAGCATCGCGTCGATCGGGGCGGTGGGATAGGCGCCTCGCACGGACTCCCGCACCATCGCGAGCTTGCGCGTCGACTCCACCGCGGGCTCGTCCCGGCGGGCGAGGCGCATGGCCTGGCGCACCCACTCCGCCACCGTCATCCGGTGTCGGCGTGCGATGGCACGGATCTCGTCGAATTCGGCGTCCTCGAGGAGGACCTGCAGTCGCTGTGTCATAACATGAGTATAAACACCTCATCATGATGAGTCAAGTGCCGATCGGAACAGCATGAAGGGGGACGCCAGCACGATGCCAGCATCCCCCTGATTCTCCATCACCGATCGCGCGCCACCCAGTACGAATCACCGCCGCGACCTCAGGCGCGCGAGGTGCGCCTCCTCGAGACCCATCCAGCGAGAAGCGCCAGCACCCATGCCACGAACAGATAGAAGACGAGGATCCCGAGGGCATTCTTCAGCGCGCTGAGCAACCCCAAGGTCCTGACATCCACGAAGAAATACGGGTAGGTGCCCAGCACCTCACCCCGCCCGATTACATAGACGAAATAGGCGAACGGATAGAGGCTCAGCACCCCGATCTGCGGGAGGAACCTCGCCCCGCCCACTTCCGCCGTGGTCACCCAGTACACCGCGAAGAGCGTCGGAACGAGATAATGGAAGGCAAGATCGGTCCATGCCCCGAGCCCCGCGGGGTTGTACTGCGCACTCAGGAGCACATGGTAGGCGATCCCGACGACGACGATCGCCGCCGCCGCGGTCCAGGTGGTACGGAGATTCGAAAAGAAACCCGCGGCCACGCTCTTGGGCGCGACCGCGGGAATCGTGATGACCAACGCGACGAGCAGGTTGGTGAGGATCGTGAAGTAGCCGAAGAGATCGACCATCGACATCCAGGGCGTCCGGGGGTTCCCGAACGGATCCACCCCACTCGAAAGGTTCAGCCCGATCTGCAGGACCAGGGCCGCCCAGGCGAGGGCGGCCGTCGTGGTCCCGAGGATCAGCCGCACTCAGAGAAGCCGCAGACGTGGCACTTCACGCACCCTTCCGCGAACTCGAGCTGGCTTCCACAGTCCGGGCAGGTGCCGATGAAGGCGTCGCCGCCATTCACCGCGTCGAACTGCATCTGCGCGCCACCGACGGTGACGACCGGGGCCGGGGCCGACGTGACCTGCGGCGCGGCGCCGGCGAGGAGCTCCTGCTGGACCCCCTGCTTGGAGCGCATCCAATCCTCGAGCGCGAGCCCGATCGCGTCCGGCATCGAGAGGACCTTGCTCGGGCCAAGGCCCACTGCACGATCCGACGAGATGCCACGAAGCTGACGGTGCACCTGCTGGATCGAGATCCCCGAGCGCAGCGCGAGCGAGATCAACCGCCCCACCGCCTCGGCGTCGGCCATCGCCGAGCCACCCGCCTTGCCAAGGTTGATGAAGACCTCGAACGGCTGGCCCTTATCGTCCTCGGTGATGTGCACGAACATCATGCCGAGCGGCGTCTCCTTGCGGATCGCCGTCGAGCGGAGGATGTCGGGGCGCGAGCGCTTCTGGCGGCGCTGGAGGTTCTCCGCCTCCGCATCGAACAGGAGCTTCTTCAGACGATCGTTGTCGCTGGTGACCTCAGCGAGCTGGCCCTTGAGCTCGGCGAGCTCACGCTTGGCGGCCGCATCTTCCTTAGCCCCGTCGCGCTTGGCGGCGGCGTCTGCGGTGGCACCGGTCGAGAGCACCTGACCGTCACGCGAGCCGTCGCGGTACACGGTGACGCCCTTGCACTTCATCTCGTAGGCGAGCTCGTAGATCGCACGCACATCCTCACGAGTCGCGGTGTGCGCGAAGTTCGTCGTCTTGGAGATGGCGGAGTCACAGTGATCCTGGAACGCCGCCTGCATGCGGATGTGCCACTCTGGCGTGATGTTGTTCGCCGTCGCGAAGACGCGCTGCCACTTGGCCGGCACCTCGGACTGCTGCACCGAGCCCGTCTTGGCGATGCGCTCCATGAGGGCATCGGAGTACCACCCCTCCTGCTTTGCGATCGCGACGAAGTCCTCGTTCACGTCCGGCATCATGACGCCGGCCTGATTGCGCATGAAGGCGACGGCGAAGAGGGGCTCCAAGCCCGACGAGCAGCCGGCGATGATCGAGATCGTCCCGGTCGGGGCGACGGTGGTGACGTTGCAGTTGCGGAGCTTCATCTCGGGGCGGATGCGCTGCCCCGCCTCGTCACGCGCGCAGGTCGCGTCGGGGCCCCAGATCGAGCGCTCCCACTCCGGGAAGGCGCCACGCTCCTCGGCCAACCGCGCCGACTCCTTCTTCCCCTCGACGTCGACGAACTCCATGACCTTGCGGCCGAACTCGACCCCCTCGGGGCTGTCGTACTGGATGCCGAGGCGGATGAGCGCGTCGGCGAAGCCCATCACGCCGAGCCCGATGCGACGGATCCGCTTCGCGAGCGCATCGATCTCCGGGAGCGGGTACTTGTTCGCATCGATGATGTTGTCGAGCATCCGCGTCGAGAGGTGGATGTCCTTCGCGAAGGACTTCCAATCCATCTCACCATCGACCACATAGTAACCGACGTTGATCGAGCCGAGGTTACAGACATCGTACGCGAGAAGGGGCTGCTCGCCGCACGGGTTAGTCGCCTCGTAGGCGCCGAGGTGCGGAACGGGGTTGTAGCGGTTGGCCTCGTCGATGAAGAAGACGCCCGGCTCACCGGTGCGCCACGCCCCCTCGATCATCTTGTCCCACACCTGACGGGCGTCGAGCTGGCCGACGACCGCCTTGGAGATGGGATCGATGATGTCATAGGATGCCCCCGCCTTGAGGGCCTCCATGAACTTCGAGGTGATGGCGACCGAGATGTTGAAGTTCGTGATCTTGGTCAGGTCCTCCTTGCACGTGATGAACTCCATCACGTCGGGGTGATCGATCCGGAGGATCCCCATGTTCGCGCCGCGGCGCGTCCCCCCCTGCTTCACCGCGTCGGTCGACGCGTCGTAGAGCTGCATGAACGAGACCGGGCCGCTGGCGACGCCGGTGGTCGAGCGCACCATCGACCCCTTCGCGCGGATCCGCGAGAAGGAGAAGCCGGTGCCGCCGCCGCTCTGGTGGATGAGCGCCATCGAGCGGAGGGTGTCATAGATGCCACTGTGCCCATTGGACAGCGCGTCGTCGACGGGGAGCACGAAGCAGGCCGAGAGTTGCCCGAGCGGACGGCCGGCGTTCATGAGCGTCGGCGAGTTCGGCTCGAAGCGACGCTGCGTCATCAGTTCATAGAAATGACGCGCGACCTTCTCCACCTGCTTCTCCGTGGCGCCATAGCGACGCTCCGGCTCTGCGACGGTCGTCGCGACGCGCCAGAACATGTCCTCCGGCGTCTCCACCGACTTCCCGGACTTGTCCTTCACCAGATAGCGCTTGTCGAGAACGGTACGCGCGTTCTGAGACAGAGTCGCGGGGGTCGCTGGGGGGGTCACCGGAAGAGCCATTGCTACATCTCCAACAAAGGGTGGCGAGGGGACGAGGCGGGCCAAGCTACGCGACTCGTGAAGCCGCGCAAGCACGTGGCAAACCCCATCAAGAGAAGGACTTACGAACGAGATATCACGAAACGGCCAGGCGCCCAGAGTTTTCCACGACCATCCCGGTGTCGCCTCCTTCCTGCATCTTCGCGACACCCGAACAGCACTAGAACCTCGACAGCGCTGCGACCGGCAAGCACCTGATTCACAATCACTTAGCGACCTCCCACCTCGACACCGAACATCCGGCGCCAGCGCGGGACGGGGAGTGTACCCCGATGTCGTCACCGGCGCCAGTCCTTGCTCCGATCCGCGTGCCCCGCTACCCCCAACGCCTATCACCTGAGCCCTCAACCCCAATCCTCGACCGTCGCGCCAGGCACCACGGCTCCTTACCCGATCGTCACGCGCGCTCCGATCGTGCACGAGAAACCGGGATCGGCGTGCAACTCCGCCACATCCTGCGCATCGCCCGCCTTAAGGATCACGATGCGATCACGACCCCTGCGCAGCACCGCCGTCGGCCAGACACTCACATCGTCCTGCAGAATCACATCGCCGACGACGACCGCACTCGCATGCACCCACGCCCCTGCCGCGATCTGCAGCGTACCGATCGACTCCTCTCGCATCCAGCCTCCTCGCCTGAGACCCCCCAAAATACTCCCGCCCCCCTCCACGGGCCCGTATATTCGGCAGGTACCGTCGTGCACCCTTCGGTGCTCGGCGTTCAGCGACCGACGCCCCACCCCACGCGAGTGGCCATCGAGGAACCGGTGAGCGAGAATCAGAAGATCTGCCCCACCTGCGGCACCGAGTATCCCCTCTCCGAGCGCTTCTGCCCGCGCGACGGCACCGCATTGCGCGCCGCCGCCAACCAGACTGACCTCCTCGGCTCCGTCGTCGCCGATCGCTATCACATCCTGAAGAAGCTCGGCGCCGGAGGGATGGGCACCGTCTACCTCGCCGAGCATGTGAAGATGGGACGCAAGAGCGCGCTCAAGGTGATGAACCCGGGGATGAACACCGACCCGGACGCCGTGGCGCGCTTCAATCGCGAGGCCTCCAACGCCTCGCGCCTCAGCCACCCGAACATCTGTGGCATCTACGATTTCGGAGAGACCCCCGACGGGATGATCTACCTCGCGATGGAGTTCATTGAGGGGTCGGCGCTCACTGATATCATCGAGAAGGGTGGCCCCCTCCAACCCGCCCGCGCCGCGAGCATCATCCACCAGACCGCCGACGCGCTCCAGATCGCGCACGACGCCGGGATCGTCCACCGTGACCTGAAGCCCGACAACATCATGGTCGCGAAGAATCGCGACGGGTCGGACCTCGTGAAAGTGGTGGACTTCGGCATCGCGAAGGCGAGCACGAGCGAGGCGCAGAATGTAACCAAGACCGGGATGGTCGTCGGCACGCCGGAGTACATGAGCCCCGAACAGCTCGCCGGGGACAAGCTCGACGGGCGCTCCGACATCTACGCGCTCGGGCTCGTCGCCTTCAACTGTCTCACCGGGGCCCTCCCGTTCTCCGCGACCTCGGCGCAGGAAGCGATGATCATGCGCCTCACCGACATGCCGCGCGCCCTCGCGGAGGTCCGACCCGACGTCGCCTGGCCCGAGGCGGTGCAAGCGACGCTCGACCTCGCCCTCGCCCGCGACGCCAAAGACCGCTATCAGAGTGCCGCACAGTTCGGACGGGAGCTCGCGAGCGCGCTCGCCGCGATGCCTGCGCATCCCACCGACGAGGCCGGCACGGTGGTCATGAGCGCCCCCGCGACGGTCGCGGCGCGTCCCCCGATGCCCCCCACCCGCGTCGGGGGCCGTGCCGCGGCGAGCGGCGGCACGACCACCACCGTGGCCCCCGCGCCCAAGAGCAAGACCCCCCTCGCCCTCGGCGGGGTGGGTGCGGCGCTCGCCATCGCGGTCGTCGCCTGGAAGATGGGACTGATCGGCGGCGGCGCCGGAGCGACGGTGACGAGCACGCCGCCCGCATCACTCGCGGCAGCGGAGAGCACGACCGCGGCGCCGACGACGCTCCCCACACCGAATGGTTCGACGCAGTTGATGTCGAACCCTCGGCCCGGGGCTGGTACGGGCGCGACCCCAACGTCGACCCCGGCTGGCCCCTCGCGCACGGCGACCCCGACCCCCGCGCCGACGACGGCGGCGCCGACGGCTGGGACGAGGACCGCCCCCGCCGTGAGTCCGACCACTGGCCCCGCGAATCCGGCCCCGACCCCCAGCGCGCCGGCATCGGCCGCTCCGAGTCCGATGACGCAGCTGGAGGGGTGGCTCCGCGAGGTCCAGGCCAGCGCCGCGACTCCCTCCACCGCGCGGCGCGTCCTCGGCGATCTCCAACAGATCCAAGGCTCCCTCGCCGGCAATGCGCTCGCCGAATCGTATTACGTGCAGATGCTCGCCTATACCAAACTCGAGGATGAGGTCGGGGTCTGTCGCGCCGCGCGCCAGGTGCGGGCGTTGCACAACGAGCGGCCCCGCATCAACCTCGCGACACGCGCGATTGAGCTCTTCGGATGCGACAATCCGTGACCACCCCAGTCACGGCCGGGACCGTCTCGATCGAGGTGGTCGGCCGCACCGATGTGGGGCGCCGACGTGAGCACAACGAGGATGCCTTCCTGGTCGCCGATCTCTCCGCCGCGGTCGCGCGGGCGGTGACGGAGGAGCGAGAGCGGCTGGTCTGGCCGCCGCGCCCCATGGGAGCACGCGGGGCGCTCTTCATCGTCGCCGATGGCATGGGCGGCGCGGCCGCGGGAGAGCTCGCCAGTCAGATGGCCACGGCCGTGATCCTCGAGGAGGTCCAGACGCAGTGGGGGGACACCGCAGCTACGGATCCCGATCACTTCGCGCAGACGCTGCGCCAGGCCACCGAACGCGCCAATCAGCGGATTCACGCGCACGCCACCTCCAACCCCGATACGAAGGGGATGGGGACCACGGTGACCCTGGCCGGATTCTTCGGCGATACGCTTTATCTCTGCCAGGTGGGCGATTCACGCGCCTATCTCGTCCGTCGCGGCGTTGCCACCCAGATCTCCAAGGATCAGTCGCTCATGCAGCGGCTCGTCGACGCTGGAGAGCTCACGCCAGAGGAGGCCGAGGTCTCCGAGCGACGTAACATCATCTTGCAGGCGTTGGGCCCCGAAGCGCGCGTCAAGGTCGATCTCACTGTGCAACGCGTGCAACGGGGTGATCTGCTGGTGGTCTGCTCCGATGGTCTCTCAGGCCAAGTGCGAGGCCCCGAAATCGCCACGCTCCTCAGCTCGACCCCTACCCTCGAGACGGGGTGTGATGCGCTGGTCGATCGCGCGAATGCCACCGGAGGGCCCGACAACATCACCGTGATCGTGGCCCGCCTCGACGGCGCCGGCCTGCCGCCGACCCTCGCGGAGGTCCCGCGTCATCAGGTCTACACGGGTCCCCCGGAGGATCGGGCGACGATCCAGATCGACCGCACCGCGATCGACTCCGCCACCACGGCAGCCCACGTGAGGGGAGAGGCGGAGGCGAAGGGCGAACTGGTCCCGCAGACGAAGGTCGCCGCGCGGCCGGCCGCCAAGCGCCCGGCCGCTTCGCCAGACCCATCCCTGGCTCCGTCCCTCACGGTCTTCGCGGTGCTTGTCCTCATCTTCGTCGCCTTGGGGATCCTCCTCAGTTGAACGGCATCGAGTTCCACTTCAGTCGGGGTAGCCACTCCGGCACGCGCGTCCGGCTCACTCAGGCGGTGATCCGTATCGGGCGACACCCAGAAAACGATCTCCGCTTCCACGCGGAGCTTGACCGCGACGCGTCGTCCCGTCACGCCGAGATCCGCCTCGAGGAAAGTCGCTACGTCCTCACCGATCTGGGTAGCACGAATGGAACGATCCTGAACGGCGAGCGGATCTCAGGGCCACGCCTGCTCCACGATGGTGACACCATCGAGTTCGGGGCCAACGGCCCCTCGGTCCGCATCACGATCTTCGACATCGGCGAACCGCGTCCCGAGATGCGACAGACACGCTCCTCGACACCGCTCCGAGGGGAGCCCGCGACGGTCGCCCACCCGAAGAAGAACACGGAGGTGCGGATCGCCGAGGCGGTCCGTCAGGAGACCAGCTCGCTCCGTCGGTTGGTCCTCATCCTGGTCGTGCTGGTGGTGGGCGGGGGTGCGGTCGCCTTAGCGATCACCATGCGGACCGCGCGGGCCGGACAAGCGGCTCTCGCCTCACTCGTCACTACCAACGACTCCCTCTCACGTCTCCTCGACGCGCGTCTCTCCCAGACCGGGGTCGGTTCGGCAGCCATCCAGGAGGCGCGCGCTGAGATCGACCGCCTTTCGGCAGAGCTGCGCTCCACGCAGCAGCGCGGGGAGAACGTCTCATCCATCGCCGATCGACTGCGCGCATCGCAGGAGCGGACCGCCTCCTTCGCGCGGACGGACTATGGCGCGATCCTCGCGGCGAACAAGGCGGCGGTCGTCTTCGTCGCCGTGGAGCTTGAGAGCGGGGAAGCGGCGACCGGCACGGGGTTCAATCTCCTCCCCGATGGACTGATCGTCACCAACCGGCATGTCGTGCAGCCGCCGAATGGCCAGGTGGCCAAGCGGATTGCGGTGGTATTCGAAGGGACCAAGGGGGAGTGGCGCTTCGCGACCGTGGAGTCGGTCAGCGAGACCGACGAGCTCGCCTTCTTGCGCATCACGCGACCCGGCCCCTACCCGACCATCAGCGGGATCGCCCGCGACAGTGACAAGGTGCGACTCGGGGATCCCGTAGCGATCCTCGGCTTCCCGCTCGGGAACGCGACCGCCGGGATGGAGGGGAGCATCAACACCCTGCGTCCCGCCGCGACCCTCGGCATCGGGACCGTGAGCAAGACGTTGGCCGAGAACATCCAGCTCGACGCCTACGCGGCCCAGGGCTCGAGCGGATCGCCCGTCTTCGATGCCCGTGGTCTGGTCATCGGCGTGTTGTTCGGTGCCGCAGGGGAGAGCGGTGGCCGCATCGTCTACACGGTGCCATCGGCGCGACTCGCCGCGCAGCTCCCCGCCGACGCGCGCCGGACGGTGCGGTAGCCCGCTCCTCGCCGCGGCGCGTTGGCCGCGGGGCGCACGGTCAGAGCAGGCGCCGAGCCACCCCTTCCTGCATCGCGCGGTCCGTGCTCCAGGCGCAGAACACCTGCGTCCCAGATACCGTGCGCGCGACCTCAGGGGGACCAAAGACGACGACGGCATGCCGCGAGGGGGCAAGGGCGAGCACCAGCGCGTCACCCTCGACCGCATCGCGAGACGGATGGACGCGGAGCTCGACACCCGCCGCCTGCAACGTCGCGACAAAGGGGAGGAGTGATACCCGATCGCGATCATGCACGATCGTCTCGACCTCGACCACGGATCCCACGGCGCCCCCGACCCCGCTCCACGACCCGCGCACGGGATGCACGAGGAGATCGGCCACCTGTCGGGCCCAGAGCAGATCGTCGAGCGTCGGCTCCCGGGTCTCCCGTGGGACCGCCCATGCGGACCAGAATCGTCGGCGCTCTGCGCTGGCCTCGATCATCTCGTCGGTGATCGACCCGGCATCGACGGCGACCGCCAGCGCCTCGACCGCGCCACCGAGATCGTCGGACGCCAGGACGAGATCGCAGCCGGCACGCACGGCATGGACGGTCGCAGGCACCGCGCACTCAGGTCCACCCAGTGCCATCGCATCGGCGCGGTCGCTCACCACGAGGCCATCGAACGCGAGCTCCTCCCGCAGGAGCGCTCCGATCAGACCCGGCGAGTGGGCGGCAACCATCCCCTGCCGATCGAGTCCGGGATAGCAGCCGGTGCCGACGAGGACGCTCGCAACCCCGGTGTCACAGGCCCCGCGAAAGGGCACGAGATCGGTGGCCCAGAGCATGCGGGCATCGGTGTCGATCCTCACGGGGGTCCGCTGGGGATCGACGATCGCCCGCCCCGCCCCAGGGAAGTGCCGCGAACAGGCGAGGACGCCCTGCGATTGACAGGCATCGATCCACGTGACGACATCTTCCGCCACACGCTGGGGATCCTCACCGAAGGAACGCGCGCTGCGATCGAGTGCCGTGCCCACATGGGCGATGTCGGCGACCGGGGCGAGCGCCCAATTCACGCCAAGTGCTCGCAGTTGGCGTGCGGTCAGGTGAGCTGCACGCCGGATGGCATCGTGGTCACGGAGCGCGGCGAGGGCGCGGAGTGGCGGGAGCGGTGTCATCTCCGGCACTAAGCTCCCGACGCCGGCGGACGCCTCCATCGCGATGAGCAGGGGCGCTGGTGCCCGTCGGTGCAGATCGTCGGTCAGCGCTCGGACGGCCGCGGCGGGACCGCCACGGACCTGGAAGGCCTGCACACCGAGCTCGAAGGCATCATCGATCAGGGCCTCGAGGTGCGAGAACCCCGCCTGAGGGTCCCACCAGAGTTCGGGGACGAGGTAGGCGCCCAGCGCACGCATGGATCAGCGCGCGTGCGGTACGTTCATGCGGGATACCAGGCACCCAGCACGCGAGGACCGTGCGCGCCGGTGGCACTCGGGACGTTCCCGACGCGACGTCGGAGATGACACCACCCGAGGTAGGCGAAGGCCACCGCCTCCTTCGCCTCGCCATCGAAGTAGATCGCGTCGAAGGGCCGCACCAGTCGCGGGCTCAGCACCATCGCGATCGCCTCGCACAGGACCGGATGCCGCACTCCGCCGCCGGAGAGGAGGACCTCCTCGACCGGCTCGGGGATGAATCGCGCGAAGGCCCGTTCGATGCTCCGCGCGGTGAACCACGCCGCCGTCGCTATCACATCCGCATCCCGCACCTCGCCGCGCGCCGCACGACAGCGCTCGATGAACGACGCAATGACGGCCGGCGTGTACCGCTCGCGCCCCGTGCTCTTCGGTGGCGGCACCTCGAACCAGGGATCGGCCAGCAGCGCCTCGAGCACCGATTCGATCGGACGTCCCGCCTTCGCGAGCGCGCCGTCCACGTCATAGGGCAGCGCGGGTCGAAGCAATCGCGTGACGCCGTCGAGCACCACGACGCCGGGGCCGGTGTCGAAGGCGCGGACGCCCTCGAGCACGCCACGCGGCGGCACCACGGTGCAATTCCCGATCCCACCGAGGTTCTGGAGTACCCGCCACTTCGCATCGTCGGAGAAGAGCGCGGCATCGGCGAGCGGGACGAGCGGCGCGCCCTGTCCGCCCGCCGCCACATCACGCACACGGAAGTCGGCGATCACCGGGATCCCGGTCCGTTCCGCGATCACCGCCGGCTGCCCGAACTGCCAGGTCCCATGCGGCGGCTCGTGCCAGACGGTGTGGCCATGCGAGGCGATCGCCGCGATCTCGTCGCGGGCGACGCCGGCCTCGGCGATCGCGGCGATCGCGGCATCAGCCAACCACCCACCGAGCGCGAAGTCGAGCCGCGTGTACTCGCTCGGCGTCGCACCCACCAACGCCGCCGCGAGCCGCTCGCGCGTGGGTACGTCATACGACCGCTGCACCTGCGCGAGAAGCTCGACCGCCGTGCGTCCCTCGGTCTCGGTGAAACGCACCACCGCCGCCGTGATCCCGTCGAGCGAGGTCCCCGACATGAGACCGACGAGCACCTGTCCCCTGGTCCCTGTCATCTGATCCCTATTCGACCGGCGGCGGCGCATCCGGCACGACGCGCCGGATCACCCCACCCGCCTCAGCCAATCGTGCGCGCGCTGCGTCCGACGAGAGGCCGAGCTTCTGCATGGTGATCGCCACCTTCACGCGCCCATCAGCGGCGGCGAGGGCCTGCCGCGCCGCCTCACGCGAGAGCCCACAGGTGATCATCATCAGACGCTCCGATCGATCGCGCAGCTTCTCATTGGTCGCCTGCAGGTCGACCATGAGATTGCCGTACGTCTTGCCGATCCGCACCATCGCGCCGGTGGTGAGCATGTTGAGCACCAGCTTGGTCGCGGTCCCCGCCTTGAGTCGGGTCGAGCCGGTGACCACCTCGGGACCGGTGATGGGGAGGATCGCGATATCGACCAGATCGAGGAGCGCGGTCGCCGGCGGCGAGCAGGCGAGGATCACTGTCTTCGCCCCGACCGAGGCCGCATATTCGAGCGCCGCGCGCACGTAGGGCGTCGTCCCACTCGCCGCGATCCCGACGACGACATCCCCTCGGGCGACCCCGGCCGCCTCGAGATTGGTGCGCGCGCCATCTGGGCGATCCTCCGCCCCCTCTTGCGCCCGCAGCAGCGCGGCGGGGCCCCCGGCGATGATCCCCTGCACCATCGCGGGATCGCTCCCGAAGGTCGGCGGACACTCGGAGGCATCGAGTACGCCGAGTCGCCCACTCGTCCCCGCCCCGACGTAGAAGAGCCGATGCCCCTCGCGGAACGCGCCCTCCACCAGCGCGATCGCCCGCGCGATCGGCTCCCGCTGCGTCGCGACCGCGTCATCCACCCCGCGGTCCTCGGCCACCATCAGGTCGACGATCTCCAGCGGCGAGGCGAGGTCGATGTCGGCGCTGCGGGGATTCCGGCGCTCCGTGACGCGAGGATCGAGCATCCCGTAAGTTACCGAGCATGGCCATCCCTCGCACCCGGCGCGACCGGCGTCAGCTCGCACTCCTTCCCTTCCTCTGCGCCAGCCTCGCCTCGGTCGGTGAGGCGCAGCTCATCAAGGTCCCATCCCCCTCGACCGCGCGTCGACCGATCACGCTCTCCATCAGCACGGGCTTCCTCCAGACGGAAGGACGGGTCGATGGGCAGTCCAGGACCATCTGGTCCCTCGGGGAGGCGGCACAGCATCGGGTGATGGTCGATGTGGGGCTTCGCAGCGGAGCGCTCGGTCTCGCCGCCTCCACGGCGCAGGTCCCCATCATCCGACGCGGCGAGCTCACGCCGAGCGGGTCCAGCGGCACCATCCAATTACGCCAACTCCTGGCCACCTTCCGCACGCTCGAGCAGATGGGGCCACACCAGATCGTCGAACTCGGTGCGGGCCTCTCGCAGTGGGCCGCCGATCACGACGCGGCAGGGTTGACCGCAGCCGAACGCGCGGCGCGCAATGCATTCACGCTCGTCGTCGGCTACGGGATCGGCTTCTCTCTGGGCACCAAGGCCTCATTGACCCTCGTGCAGGACTACGCGACCCTGTGGGGACCCACGGAGGGACTCGCCGCTGGCCAGAGTCGCTCCCAACGACAGTTCGTCACCCGCCTCGGGCTTCGCTACCGCTTCGGTGGCGATCGCTGACCACTCGCCCCATCCCACCACCATGCGCCATCCCATAAAAGTCCTGCTGCTTGGATCACTGACGGTCTGGGCGTGCCGGCCGTCCACGCGCCCAGCGGTCACCCCGACCACGGCGGAGGGGCCTCGGGCGCCAGCCGAAGGCGGCGCTCCGGCGCCCCGGGCCATATCGCCCGCTACGGTGCCGACCGGCGACGCGCGCTACTCCGGCACCTATGCCGCGGGATGGCGCTTCCCCGAGGCGCGCGAGGCGGCCTTCGGTGCCGACGCGATGGTCGCGAGCAACTCCGACCTCGCGAGCGAGGCGGGACTCGAGGTCCTGCGCGCCGGTGGCAACGCCGTCGATGCCGCCGTCGCCGTCGGGTTCGCGCTCGCGGTGACGTATCCCTTCGCAGGCAACATCGGCGGAGGTGGCTTCATGACGATCCGCATGGCCGATGGCCGGACGGCCGCGCTCGACTACCGTGAGGTCGCGCCGCTCGCGGCCACACGGGACATGTTCGTCGACGCCACCGGGAAGCTCACCGACCAGAGCGTCCTCGGACATCTCGCCTCCGGGGTGCCGGGGGCCGTCGCCGGCCTCGATGCCGCCCTCCAGCGCTATGGCACGATGTCGCTCGCGCAGGTGATGACGCCGGCCATCCGGCTCGCCCGCGATGGCTTCCTCGTCGACTCGGCGCTCTTCCGTTCGCTCCGTGGGGCGCAGGATCGCATCTGTCGGTTCGCGGGCTGCGCGCTCTTCTATCCCCAGGGTGAGGCCATCGCCCCGGGCGGTCGCCTCGTGCAGCTCGACCTCGCGCGCACGCTGCAGGCCATCGCCGAACAGGGACCGCGTGGCTTCTACACCGGTCCGGTGGCCGATGCGCTTGTCGAGGAGATGCGGCGTGGGGGCGGGATCATCACGCACGAGGACCTCCGGCGCTACGAGCCCAAGTGGCGTGATGCCGTCGTCTCCACCTATCGCGGCCACACGCTGATCACGATGCCGCCGGCCTCCTCGGGCGGCATCACGATGGCCGAGTCATTCAACATCCTCGAGCACTTCGCCCCACTTCCCCCCTTCGGGAGCGCGCCCTATCTCCATCTGCTGGCCGAGACCTTCCGTCGGTCGTTCCAGGACCGCAACAGCAAGCTCGCCGATGCCGATTTCGTGGCCGTGCCGCGTGAGGAGCTGGTCTCGAAGACCTATGCGCGGACCCTCGCGACCCAGATCGACCTCCGGCGCGCCTCGGTGACGCCGAGCTTCGCCCCCGCCGTGCGCGAGCCAGAGCACACGACGCACTACTCGGTCGTGGATGCGGCGGGGAACGCCGTCGCGACAACCACGACGATCAATGGCGGGTACGGCTCCGCGGTCTGGATCCCGGGCGGCGGGTTCTTCATGAACAACGAGATGGATGACTTCGCCGCGCAACCAGGCACGCCGAACATGTTCGGGCTCGTACAGGGCGAGGCGAATGCCGTCCAGCCGGGCAAGCGCATGCTCTCGGCGATGTCCCCGACGATCGTGCTCGATCGCGAGGGGAAGGTCCTCCTCGTCGTCGGGGCCGCGGGTGGCCCGACCATCATCACCGCGGTCGCGCAGGTGATCCTCAACGTGATCGAGAATGGGATGCCGCTCGCCGATGCGATGCGCGCGCCGCGCATGCACCATCAATCGCTCCCCGACCAGATCCGTCTCGAATCCGAGGGCTTCAGCGACGCCACCCTCGCGCAACTCAAGGCGATGGGACACAGCATCGCCCTGCAGAACGGGATCGCGAACGTGAACGCGATCCTGCGGATCCCCACGGGATGGCATGGCGTGAAGGAGCCGCGCGGCTCCGGTCTCGCGGTGGGCTACTGACGCCGGGCCACCGGTTACGCTGATGCGGTCGCTCCTGCGGCTCCTCCCATGGACGCGCCCCTATCGGTGGCGGTTCACCGTGGGCCTCGCGAGCGTCGCCGTCTCCACCGCGCTGTTCAGCCTGATCCCCACCCTGCTGCGTCGCGCCATCGACCGGCTCGGCCAACCGGAGCCGTGGGTCCCCGTCCTCGAGATCGCGGGCCTCATGCTCATGGTCACGTTGACCATGGCGGTCTTCCGGTTCACCATGCGCGAGATCCTCAATGGGGTCTCGCGCGTGATCGAAAACGATCTCCGCGATGCGCTCTTCGCGCGACTCACCACGCTCGATGGGGCCTGGTTCGGTCGGACCCGCACCGGCGAGATCATGGCGCGCCTGACCAACGACCTGACTGCCGTCCGCATGGCGGTGGGCCCCGCCGTGATGTACCTGACCAACACGATCTTCGGTGGCCTCTTCGCCCTCGGGTTCATGGTCGCGATCAGCCCTCGCCTGACGGGCCTCGCGCTGATCCCGATGCTCCTACTCCCCCTCGTGATGTTCCGCCTCGGGAGGGTGACGCACGATCGCTTCGAGCGTGTCCAATCGACCTTCGGTGATCTCACAACCCTCGTCCAGGAACATCTCGCCGGGATCCGCATCGTCCGCGCCTACGCGCAGGAACAGGCCGAGCGCGCGCGGTTCGCGGAGCTGAGTGAGGAGTACCTCGATCGCAATCGGGCGCTCGTGCGGCTCAATGGGCTGATGAATCCCGCCTTCACCCTGCTCGCCGGGCTCGGCGCCGCCGTCGTCCTCGGCGTGGGCGGCGCGATGGTCCTAGAGGGGGCGCTCACCATAGGGACCTTCGTCGCCTTTGGACTCTATCTGAGCAATCTCACCTGGCCCCTGATCGCCCTGGGATGGGTCACGAATCTCTTCCAGCGCGGCGCGGCCTCCTGGGGGCGGATCGAGGCGATCCTCGACGCGCACCCGACCATCACCGATCCCGTCGCGCCGCGTGTCGCCGCCGTTTTGCCCCACGCGACCGCCGGCCGCACGATCACCTTCGATGGCGTCTCCTTCGCCTATCCCGATGCTTCGGGCGCGATGGGCCGGACCGTCCTCCGCGAGATCACCCTCACCATCCTGGCTGGCACGACGCTCGGTGTGGTGGGTGCGACGGGGAGCGGGAAGTCCGCGCTGCTTGAGCTCCTCCCGCGCCTCGCTGATCCCACAGCGGGCGTCATCCGCCTCGATGGCATCGACCTCCGCGACCTCCCGCTCGCTACGCTCCGCGCGGAGATCGGCTTCGTCCCGCAGGAGAGTCTCCTCTTCAGTGAGACGATCCGCGAGAATCTCCATTTCGGGACCGAGGACGATGACGCGGTCCGTGAGGCGACGCGCGTCGCCCAGCTCGCCGAGACGATCGCGGGGTTCCCGCAGGGCGAGCAGACGATGCTCGGCGAGCGCGGCGTGAACCTCTCCGGTGGGCAGCGGCAGCGTGCCGCCCTCGCGCGGGCCCTCGCCAGGCGGCCGAACGTCGTCATCCTCGACGATGCGCTCGCCGCCGTGGACACGCAGACCGAGGCGGCGATCCTTCGCGAATTGCGCACCGCGCTCGCTGGACGTACGGCGATCGTCGCCTCGCATCGGATCACCGCGGTGCGCGAGGCGCAGTGGATCATCGTCCTCGACGAGGGCCGGATCGTCGAGCAGGGCCGTCACGACGAGCTCGTCGCGGCGGGGGGACGCTACGCGGCGCTCTTGGAGCGCCAGCGCCTCGAGGAATCGCTCGAGGCGGCGTGACGCCGGTCAGATCCGGTTGGCGATGAAGTCGGGCGTGAGCGCCTGCAACCAGGTCGAGAGGATCGTGAAGCGGTTCGTCACCATGAGCACGCCGACGCTCACGAGCATCACGCCGGCGAAGCGGTTCACCCAGATCATCCGGTGCCGGACCTTCGCGAAGAGCACAAGGAAGCGGTCCACCGCGAGGGCCGCCGCGAGGAACGGGACCGCGAGCCCCACCGAATAGGCCGCCAGCAGGACGAGGCCACGCTGCAGATCCGCCTCGTTCGCCGCCATCGTCATGATCGCGCCGAGGATCGGCCCGATGCACGGTGACCACCCCGCCCCGAAGGCGATCCCGACGAGCAGGGTCCCGAAGTACCCGAGCGGCTTGTTCGCCAGATGGACTCGCGTGTCACGCGCGAGGAGTCCGAGGTTCAACACGCCGAGGAGATACAACCCGAAGAGGATGATCAGCACCCCCCCCACGCGACTGATCACCTCGCGTGAGCGGAGCATCAGCTGACCGAACATCGTCGCCCCCGCCCCCAGCGCGAGGAAGATCAACGAGAACCCGATGACGAAGACCACCGCGTGCTGCAGCGCCTCGCGCCGCGAATGCTGCAGATCCTCGAGCGACATCCCGGTGATGAAGGTGACGTAGCTCGGCACGAGCGGGAGCACGCAGGGGCTGAGGAAGCTCAACAACCCCGCGCCGAACGCCACCAAGAGTCCCGCCGGTCCGTAGATCCCCTCGCTCATGCGTCCCCTCGGATGCGGGCCGACCCACCGGCCCCACGTTGACAGCTCGCACAGATCCCATGGATCACCAATCGATGCCGGTGCCGGGCGAAACCGCGCGACTCGGCGACGATCGTCGTCATCCGCTCCAACCGCTCGTCACGGAACTCCTCGACCCGGCCACACTGCGTACAGACCAGATGCTCATGGTGCGGGATGTCGCGCGCCGGCTCGAACCGTCGGAACCCCTCCCCGAAGTCGCGCTCCACCACGAGCCCACTCTCGAGCAGGGTATCGATCGTCCGGTAGACTGTCGCCGTCCCCACCGCCGTCCCACGCGTCGCGACCGCCTGCGCGACCTCCTCCGCGGAGAGATGCCGATCCGACCCGAGCACCACCTCCGCGATGGCGAGCCGCTGTGCGGTCACCGGCAGATTCTGGTCGCGGAGATACGCGACGAACCGCTCGACTACGCCGCGGTCCGACACCGCGCGTCGGCCAGCAGGGTCCGCACCGCATCCCCCTCGAGTCGCTCCGGCTGCGCGGCCTCGTTGGCGCGCGCCTTCACTCCGGCGACCACCGCCTCGACCGTCACGAGCGGGGCATCGGCCTCCGCCACCACCTCGTGCGTCCACCGCCCGCGATCCGGTCCCTTTCGCGTCCAACGGTAGCGCGCACTGAACACCACATGGCGCGCCTGCGTCGGATCCTCCGGCGTGGCCGCGATCACCGCGACCCCGGTCTCAATCGGCCCCTGCCGGATCGGCGGGAAGAGATGGATCTCCGCAATCCGATCATCGGGGACCACATCGGCGATCGCGAGGAGGAAGCGCTCGCGGGCGTCCGCGGCGAGGGCCAAGGTCTCATGTGCCATCGGGGAAAGATCGCCCCGCGCCGCCCCCTACAGCAATGCGACGGGGTCGCGATCGATGGCGAGCCGGAGCCCCCCGGCGGCAGGGACCTCGAGCCCATCGGCGAGCCCCCGCAGGAGCCGGGTCAGCGGCGCGACCTTCTCCGACTTGAGGATCACATGCCAGCGCCAGCGCGTCTTGATCCGGTCCACCGGACAGGGCGCCGGACCGAGGACGGTGACCCCCAGGGCGAACCGCGCCTCCGCCGCCACGCACCACCGAGCCACCGCGCCCGCGAAGGTCGCCACCAAAACCTCATCCAGCCCGCTCACGATCAGATTCGCGAGCCGGAGCGTCGGCGGATAGGGCGGGCTCTCGCGGTTCGAGAGCTCCTCTGCCGCGAAGCGCAGGAAGTCGTGCGTGGCCGCATGGCGGACCGCATGGTGGCCCGGCGTCCGCGTCTGGATCACCACCTCGCCCCCCTTCGGCCCGCGCCCTGCGCGCCCCGCCACCTGACTCAACAGCTGGAAGATCCGCTCGCTCGCTCGGAAGTCGGGGAGATGCAAGCCGACGTCCGCATCGATCACCCCGACCAACGTCACGCTCGCGAAGTCGAGCCCTTTGGCGATCATCTGCGTCCCCAAGAGGACATCGACCTCCCCGCGCCCCACGCGCTCGAGGATCTCGGCGTGCGCCCACTTCCCGCTCGTGGTGTCGGCATCCATGCGCGCGATTCGCGCCGTCGGGAATCGCTCCGCGAGGAGCCGCTCCACCTGCTGCGTCCCGAGCCCACGCTGCCGCTCCATCGCCCCACCACAATCGGCACAGGTGCGTCCCGCTGCCTCCTGATGCTGGCAGTAGTGGCAGACCAATCGCTCTGGCGTCCGATGGTACGTGAGCGAGATCGAGCAGTGCGGACAGACCGCGACATGTCCCTCAGCGCACTGCACGAACGGCGCATAGCCGCGGCGATTCAGGAGGAGAATCACCTGCTCCCCGCGCGCGACGTGATCGCGGATCGCCGCCTCGAGTGGCGCGGAGAGCACCTGACGCCGCGCCCGCTCGTCAGGGAGCGAGACCTTCAGCTCCTGCCGCAGATCGACCACACGGACCGCAGGGAGCGCCCCACCACCGACCCGCGCAGGGAGCGAGAGCAACGAGAGACGCCCCTCCTGCGCATTGCGCCAACTCTCGAGACTCGGCGTCGCGCTCCCGAGCACGCAGCGCGCTCCGGCCTCACGGGCGTGGATCAGCGCGACCTCACGCGCGTGATACCGCGGCGCCTCCGCCTGTTTGTAGCTCGCCTCATGCTCCTCGTCGACGATGATCGCGCCGAGGTCGGGGAGCGGAGCGAAGATCGCCGAGCGCGCACCGACGGCTATCCGCTTCTCGCCCCGGCGCAGCGCGCGCCAGGCGTCGAGTCGCTCCCCATCCGAGAGCCCAGAGTGCAACACCGCGACGAGATCGCCGAAGCGCGCACGAAACCGCTCCACCGTCTGCGGCGTGAGGGCGATCTCCGGCACGAGGACGATCGCGCTCCGCCCCTCGACGCGCACCACCTGCTCGAGCACCTCGAGATAGACGAGGGTCTTCCCGCTCCCGGTGATCCCATGCAGGAGGAAGGCCGCGCCCGGTTCCCCTGCGACGATGGCATCGATCGCGGCCTGCTGCGCTGACGTCGGCCGCAGCGCGGCGACGGCTGGGCGCGCACGTTCACCTTCACGTGCGGCGAAGGGGTCGCGGAAGACCGTGGCCGATTCGATCCGCGCGAATCCCTTGCGCACGAGCCCGTCGACGACGGCACTGGTGCAGCCGAGTTGTCGCAGGAGATGGGGGACCGACGCGCGTCCCCCGAGGGACTCCAGGAGCTCGTAGGCCTGCCGCTGTTGTGGGGCCCGTCGGAACGCCGCCTCACGCGATTGGAGCGTCGGCAACGTGCCCTCGAGCACAAGCACCCGCTCCGTGCGTCCGCGGGGCGCGGGGGTCCCCGCTTGGCCGAGCGCCACCGGGAGCGCCGCGCGGCAGACGAGCCCGAGCGAGACCACATGGTAGTCCGCGATCCACCGACAGGTGGCGAGGAGATCCGCCGGGAGCGCGGGCTCGGCATCGGGGATCGCGAGCACCCCCTTCGGTGTCACCTCCGCAAGTGCGACCCCGTCGCTCGGCCCCACGCAGATCCCGACGACGCGCTTGTTCCGCACCGGGACAACGACCCGATGCCCGGGAGCGACCGGCGCATCACTGGCATAGGTGAAGGTCTGGCGAAGCGGGAGCGGGAGCGCCACCTCGATCAGGTGCGGCGATGACGCCATTTAGATCAGGCCGCGCCGATTCAACACCCAGAGGAGTCCCCCACCGAGGCCCAGCTGCACCGCTAACATGATCCAGAAGCCATTCGGCAGATCAGCCAGGGGGATCGAGACGAAGTTCATCCCCCACATCCCGCTCACCACGACGAAGGGCACGCTCAACGTGGCGACGACGGTGAGCCCCTTCGTCACCACCCCCATCCGATTCGAGACCTGCGTGAGGTACGAGTCGAGGGTGCTCGAGAGGAGATCCCGGTAGCTATCCAACGTCTCGGTCAACCGGATCACATGATCGTACACATCGCGGAAATAGACCTGCGTCTCCGCGGCAAGATAGGGCGTCGGGCGATTCTGCAGGATGTTGAAGACCTCGCGCATCGGCCCCACATGGCGACGCAACTGCAAGACGAGCCGCTTGACGCTGAAGATGTCGCGCAGCGCCTCCTGTTCGAAGCGCACGAAGACCCGCTCCTCGAGGCCATCGATGAAGGCGTCGACCTGTTCGAGGATCGGGAAGTAGGCATCGACCGTCGCATCAAGCACATCGTGCAACACGCGGCCCGCCCCTTTGGCGAGTGGCTCAGGGGCGCGAGCGAGCCGATCCATCGCCGCCTCGACCCCGGGGGCATGCGGCCCATGGGCCGTCACCAGATAGTTCGGCCCGAGGAAGCACCAGAGGTTGAAGGTCTCCACGTCGAACTGATCGGGCGTCTCCTCGACGAAGAGAACCCCCCGCACCACGCAGAGGAGATAGGTCGGGAACTCCTCGAGCTTGACGCGTCCCTCGCTCGACGTCGTGTCCTCCACGCTGAGCGGATGGAAGCGGAATGCCGTCGTGAGCAACGCCTGCTGCTCGGGGCTCCGCAGATCGAGGTCGACCCAGAGCGTGCCCGTGCCCGAGGCGACGATCGTCGAGAAGCGCTCCGGGTCGAGATCGCGGTGCAGCGTCCCACCCTCATCGCGATACCATGACCGTGGGGCGGTCGGTGGGGCGGCAACCACGGGGACCATCGGCTCCACCGCCGCGACGGGAGCCGAGCGGTTGCCCCGTCCGCGCCGGAGCCGCGGGGGCGTGGGGTGCGAGCGCTTGCGTGCCATGCCTCGAAGCTACTGGAGCGCGGTCAGGTGGGCGACCACCGCCTGCGCCACCCGCTCCGGGGCATAGCCCCCCTCGAGCGCACTCACGACCCGCCCCCCGCACCACCGCTCCGCCCGCGTCACCACCTCACGCGTCAGCGCGGCGATATCGTCGATCTCGAGGGTGAACCCGCCGAGCGGGTCCCGCGCGAGACAATCGAAGCCGGCGGAGATCAGGACGAGCTCCGGGCGCCATCCCTCGGTGGCCGCATCCACCGCCCCGAGGAGCGCCTCACGATAGCGCGCCGCCGCGAGCCCCGCCGCCATCGGCACGTTCCACACCGAACCCTGCGGCCCGCGATCCTCCGCCGCCCCCGACCCGGGATACCAGGGCCACTGGTGCATCGAGACGAAGCGGATTGCGGCATCATGCTCCACCAACGCCTGCGTCCCATTCCCATGATGCACGTCCCAATCGATGATCAACACGCGATCGACCCCGGCCCGTCGAGCGGCCTGCGCGGCGATCGCCACGTTCCCGAAGAGACAGAATCCCATCCCCTGATCCCGCAACGCATGATGTCCCGGCGGCCTGACCGCGGCGAAGGCGCGACGCGAGCGGCCATCCAACACGCGTGCCATCCCCTCGAGCACCGAGCCCGCTCCCGCCGTCCCCGCATCCCAACTCCCCGCGCTCACCACGGTGTCGGCATCGAGCCGTCCCCCGCCCTGCTCCGCGAGCGTGCGCACCCGCGTCACGTACGCCGGATCATGCGCGAGCGCGAGCTCTGCTGGGGTCGCGGCGCGCCCCTCGAGGAGCTCGAGCGACATGAAGAGTTCGGGGTGGTACTTCAGCGCGCTCGTGATGGCGCGGATCCGACCGACATGCTCGGGGTGATGCCACCCGGTGTCGTGTCGCCCAACATCAGCGTGGGAGATGAAGGCGAGGCTCACGCCCTAGCCTCGCGTGGCTCGCTCAGCGGACCGGCCGCTTGTGCCGGAAGGTCAGGAGGAAGGTCGAGCCCTCGCGCGCGCCCACGGCGCACACCGACGCCTCCTCGTGATGCACCTCATGCCCACGCAGCTTCATCACATACTCCACCGGCGCATAGAGCTGCTGCCCGAACGCCTCGAGGGCGGCGCGTTTCAGCGTCGTCACCGAGGTGTCAGCGGCACAGCGCACCGCGATCGTGTCCCACAGCTCGGGCATCTGCACGCGCACCGTGAGCGTCTCGGCGCCGCTCGCACCCACGGTGAGGACCTCGGGCCGCGCCCGCAGCGCCAGCACCGTCCCGCTCACGACACCACCCCCGTCGCGGCATCGGCCGCCGGCGGCAAGCCGGTGAGGAAGAGTGCGACCTGTGCATCGAACATGTACGACGAGGCGCTCACGGCGGTGCTCCCATCCGCCTCCGACGTCGCGGCAACGGCGATCTCCTCGCCCCCTTGCCCGCGCAGGCTCATCCACGTCGGCCCCTCCTTCTCGAGGAAGGCAGCGTAGATCCCGGACTGCCGAGAGAAGAACTCCTTCGCCGACGCCAAGACCTCGGCGGGGGGCAGGCTCGTGCGCTGCTGCTGAAGGGTACGTCCGGTCTGTTGATGTCGCATCGGGAGAAGTCGGTAGGGGGAAGACGGAAATCTAGAGCGAGTCCATGCCGGCGACAGCGGCCTCGGCCCGGCGCAGCCGCTCGGCGAGCGCCCCGCGCTCCACCATCGCCGCCATCAGGTCGGCGCTGGCCCGCACCAACGCGCGCGTCCGCACGGGGACCGCCCCCGCGTCCGGGAAGTACACCGTCAGCGCACCGTGGATCCCGTCGTGCGTGAGGAGCGGGACCGCCATCAGCGCATGGAAGCCAAGCTCGGTGGCCACCAGATGCCACTCGGCCAAGGCCGGGTCGCCCAATACATCGGCGATCTCGATCACCCGACGCTCGGCCACCGCCTCGCCGCTCGGCCCGCGCCCGACCTCGACGCGGAGGGCCCCGAGCCAGGGCCGAGCAGATGCCGGCCAGCCATGCGCGGCGGCCAGCTGCATCGCCTCCCCCACGGGGTCGAGGAGGAAGACCGCCCCGACCTTTGCGTGGACCGCCGGGCAGAGCCGATCGAGGGCGAACTGTAGCGCGTCGCGCGGATGCTCGGCCTGCGCGAGAGCGTGGGTGAGGTCACGGAGGAGCGAGACGTCCGCTCCCTCTGGCCAGGGCGTGGACTCCTCGACCGGTCGCTGCCACCGCTGCCGCCGCATCAGCCGTAGAGCCGCTGGGTGAAGGCCTGCTGGAGGCGCCTCGTCACCGGACCCGGACGCCCATCGCCGATCGCCCGGCCGTCGAGCGCGATGATCGGTTGGACGTCGGTGGTCGTCCCGGCGACCATCAGCTCATCGACCGAGGGTATGGTCGCGAGCGGGGTCACCCTCTCGCGCACGGGGATGCCGAGCGCCCCAGCGCATTCGAGCACGATCGTCCGCGTGATGCTCGGCAACACGGCGGTCGAGAGCGGCGTCGTGCACAGCACGCCGTCCTGCACGACGAAGACCGTGGTGGCGGCGCCCTCGGTGACGAGACCATCGCGATGCAGGATCGCCTCGTAACTCCCCGCCTCCGCCGCCGCCTGCCGCGCGAGCACCGGCCCCAAGAGGTTCACCGTCTTGAGGTCGCAGCGCGCCCAGCGGAGATCGGGATAGGTGATGGCCGTCGCCCCGTTGGCACGCATCGCGCGATCGGGCACGAAGCGCGAGGGCACCGCGTACACCGTCGGCACCGTGCCCGGCGGCGGGAAGGCGTGCACGCGCTTCGCCGCCCCGCGCGTCACCTGGAGATAGATCGTCGCCTCCCCGGTGGTGAGCGCATTCGCTGTGAGGAGGCGCTCGCACACCGCACGCAGCGTCGCGCTCGACGCGAGCGCCCCCGCCTCGATCCGCAACCCCGCGAGCCCGTTCGCCAAGCGCTCGGCATGGCCCTCCCACGCGAAGAGCCGCCCCTCGATGGCGCGCATCACCTCGTAGATCCCATCGCCGAAGATGAAGCCGCGATCGTTCGCGGGGATGAGCGCCTCCGCCTCGGGGACATAGCGGCCGTTGAGATAGACCGTGCTCATCCCCTCACCCCAACATCCGCGTCACGCCAGCGATCACCGGCGCGAATGAGAGCCCACGATCGGCCACACGGAGTGACAGCTCGTCCGCGAGCTCCCGCTGGCCAGGTCGGAAGAGCTCGCCGACCATCCAAGGCCCCGCCTTCGGATTGCGCCACCAATCGGCATCGAAGCGCTCGCGCAGTCCTTCCTCCAGCGCCGCCTGGAGCTGCCACGCGCGCAGATAGCGCGCCGCGTAGTAGCGTGGATCGACGTCGACGAAGGCATCAGCCCGCTGATAGCGGAACCCCGTCGCAGCCGTGAGGATCTCCACGTACCGATCGGGCAGCGCGTCCCACGACACCCCCTCCGTGTGCAGCTCGGTCTCGTAGATGAGTTTGGCCACATAGCGCCGCACGAAGTGCAACTCCTCGAATCCCTGACTGTGCAGGAAGTTCGGGATCTCCCTCGGCCCGAGCCCGGTGTACCGACGCAACCAGCCGGCGTCCTTGAGGCGATGGTCGAAGAGCATCGCGAACCCCTCCGTCACCGAATGGTCACCGAGCCAGCGGTATTCGAAGGGCAGTGCGCGGTCCATGTACCCGAAGTGGAGGGCATGCCCGAGCTCGTGCAGCAACGTCATCCAGTCGTTCTGCCCCCCATGGGGCCGCAAGACCAGATGCACGAGATCGGGGATCTGCACCGGGGCGCAGAACGCACGCGCACGCTTCCCGGGACGGTCGGTCGTATCGAAGCGCACCCGACCATCGGCATCGGGACTGATCCCCATCTCCACCACGTGCCGCCGCACCTCACGCTCCATCCGATCGGGCGCGAAGAAGATGTCATAGGCGGGTGCCCGCATCAGGGCCAGCAGATCGGCCCGCGTCACATCGCCCGGATTCATCCCCAAACCACGCTCGACGTAGAAGGGGAAGAGGTCATCCCAGATCGCCTGCGTATCCCGCAGGAAGGCCTCACACTCCGCACGGAGGGCGGCGAGGGGGATCCCACTCATCATCTCCCACGTCGCGTTGTAGGTCGGGGCGATCCCCAAGGCGGACACCACCGCATGCTCCTGCTGTAAGCGGTCGCGTCGGAGCGGCGCCAGCTCGGCGGCGACGAGGGACGCACGGGCGTCGTCGAGCGCATGCCGCGCCGTCGTGTCGCCGGTATTGGCGATCGTGATCGCCGAGCGCTGATACGGCTCCTCGATCCCATCGGCCACCACGATCGTCGCCTGCGACTCCCACGCGATCTCCACTTCCTCGATGGGGGCGAGCGCCCGCCCCACTCGCGATTCCACGAGCCAATCTACCAGAAAGCGCGCCGATCGGAATTCGTCGCTCCCGGGCACCGCGAGCTGTAGCAGGGCGACCGCCGACTGCAGCGCCTCATCGTCAAAGGCCGCCGCGTGCCTCCCGTAGATCGGCTGTAGCGCCGCCTCGGCGGCATGCCCCGCGTGCGCCGCGTGATATTCGGCGGAGATCTCCTGCAGGAACGCCTCCCCACGCCTCCGCAAGAGATCGATGCGCCGGCCATCTTCCCTGTCCGCTGCCGGTCGCGACTCGCCCCCCACGATGGTCACCCGTTCACTCCACCAGGCGCGAGTCGGCCCGCGCGTGATCGGCCTCGAGATAGCGTCCCAGCACCTCGGCCACCCGCGACGTCGCGACGCGGATCTGTCCCATGTCGTCGCGGAACCGGATCGTCACGCTGTCGTTCGCGGTGGAGTCGCTGTCGATGGTGATCCCGAACGGCGTCCCCGCCTCATCCTGCCGGCGGTAGCGACGGCCGATCGCCCCCGCCTCGTCGTAGAAGACCGGGAAGCGCTTGCGCAGCGCCGACGCGAGCCGCTCCGCCATCTCGGGCTGCCCATCCTTCTTGGTGAGCGGAAAGACGCCGGCCTTGATGGGGGCGAGCGCGGGGTGGAAGCCCATCACGGTGCGGCCTTCCTGTTCACCCTCCACCGCTTCCTCACGCAAGGCGTTCACGAGGATCGCGAGGGTGACGCGATCGACCCCGACCGAGGTCTCGATCACATAGGGGAGGTAGCGCTTGTTGTTCGCCTGATCCACATACTCGAGCTTCTTGGACGAGAATTCTTGATGCTGCCGCAGGTCGAAGTCGGATCGGTTATGCACCCCTTCGATCTCTTGGAAGCCGAGGGTCCCGCCGAAGTCGAAGTTGATGTCGAAGGCCGCACGCGCATAGTGCGCCAGTTCCTTGTCGGTGTGCTGATGGAACGCGAGGCGATCACGATCGAGGCCGAGCCCGAGGTGCCACTCGAGGCGGGTCTGCTTCCAGCGCTCGAAGTGCTCCATGTCGGTGCCCGGCTCGACGAAGAACTGCATCTCCATCTGCTCGAACTCACGCGTACGGAAGATGAAGTTCCCTGGGGTGATCTCGTTGCGGAACGCCTTCCCGATCTGCGCGATCCCGAACGGCACCTTCTGCCGCGTGGCCTGCTGCACGTTCAGGAAGTTCACGAAGATCCCCTGCGCCGTCTCGGGCCGCAGGTAGACCACCGAGGCCGACTCCTCCACCGGCCCAATGAAGGTCTTGAACATCAGATTGAACTGGCGCGGCTCGGTGAGCTGACAGTCGGCGTGCTCCCCCGGCTGCTTCGAGGGCTTTCTGGGGCAGACCGCATCGCCGAGCTTGTCGGCGCGGAAGCGCGCCTTGCATGCCTTGCAGTCGACTAAGGGATCCGAGAAGCCGCTCACATGCCCCGAGGCCTCCCAGACCTTGGGGTGCATTAGGATCGCCGCGTCGAGCCCCTCCACGTCGTCGCGCTCGCGGACCATCGCGTTCCACCACCGCGCCTTGACGTTGTTCTTGAGCTCGACCCCTAATGGGCCGTAGTCCCAGACGGATCCGGTGCCGCCGTAGATCTCGGAGGACTGGAAGATGAAGCCGCGCCGTTTGGCGAGGCTGACGAGGGTCTCGAGGACGTCGGGGCGGGGCATGGGGATGGGAAAGGGAGCCGAGCGGAATCTAACCCGACCCGGCTCCCCTCACGTGGGGGCGGCGCATAGCGCCGCCCCGCGTCCCCCCGCGGCTCAGGGCTGCTTCTGCGTCTCCTGGAACCGCTTCACCTGCGCGTCGAGCTCCGCATAGGCCTGCGTAGCCCGCATCCGCGAGAGGAGCTGCTCATTGGACCGGATCCGCTGCTGCAACGCGACCGCCGCCGGCCCCGACGGGAGCTCCATGAGGGCGAAGACGCGGAACTGCGTCCCCTCGTTGCGGATCTCCTGCTTCGCCATGCGCGAGCCGTTCACCGTCTGCATCACGATCCCCTTGTACGCCACACTGAACTGCTCGAGTATCTGCGCATCGGCGCCCGAGCCCGTCTCCTCTTGGAAGCGCTTCGACATGCCCTCGAAGCGGGTCTCGAGCTGCTGCGCGAGGGCGAAGCGCCCATCGGACTGCGCCTTGTCGATCGCGAGCTGCATGTCACGCGACACCGCGGTCACCGGGGCATAGATGATGTTCGAGTCGACCGGGGGCTTGATGAACCAGGTCGGCACGCCGAGCGCGGCGGCGTTCAGCTCCTCTGGGGTGGGCGCGGTCTTGGCGGCCTTGGACCCACCACAGGCCGCGACGGTCACGATCACCGCGACGAACCACATTGCACGACGCCGGGACATTCGAACCTCGATGCGAGCGAGAGAGACGGTCGACCCAGGGGGCCGACGAGAAAGGACGACAGACGGAAGGTAGTCGCCTCGGGGACGAGACAATTAGGACCCAGGTCACATTCGGCGGCGGTAGCCCCCGGGCCCCCGGGCGCCCCGGGCGCCCCGCGCAGGCGGGTCAGACGGGAGCGGTCAGACGAGCCCGATGATCTGGTCCCGACGCGTCCCGACGCTCACATACTGTGCCGGGCACTCCACGAGCGCCTGGATCCGATCCAGGTACGCCCGGGCCGCCGTCGGGAGATCGGCGAGCGACCGCGCCTCGGCGGTCGACGTGCCCCACCCGTCGAACCACTCGTACACGGGCTCGATCCCTTCAAGGTCGGCGAGGTCGCCGGGGAACTCGGTCATCACCTCGCCCCCGACCCGAAACCCGACGCACAGCCCGATCCGCTCCAGCGTGTCAAGGACGTCGAGCTTGGTGATCGCGAGGCCCGTGAGCCCGTTCACGCGCACGGCGTATCGCACGACGACGGCATCGAACCACCCACAGCGCCGCGGCCGCCCCGTCGTCGCCCCGAACTCGTTGCCAAGGGTCCGCACCTGCTGGGACATCGCCGCGTCGAATTCGGTCGGGAGGGGGCCGGCGCCCACGCGGGTCGTATACGCCTTCACCACCCCCAGGGCCGCGTCGATGCTGCGCGGCGAGATCCCGACGCCGACCGCCGCCCCTCCCGCCGTGGTGTTCGACGAGGTCACGAAGGGATAGGTCCCATGATCCACATCGAGCAACGAGCCCTGCGCCCCCTCGAGGAGCACCGCCGCCCCCTGCTTCTGCGCCCGACTGATCGCGAGCCCCACATCCTCGGCGATGGCGAGCAATCGCGGCGCGATCCGCTCGAGCGCGGCCAACGTGAATGCGGCGTCGGCGCGCTTGTTCGACCCGAAGCCGGAAAGGATCTGGTTCGCATGCTCCGTCCCTTGTTCCACCAGCACGCGCAGGCGGGCGGGGTGCCGAAGGTCGAGCACGCGGATCCCCCGCCGCGCGACCTTGTCCTCGTAGGCCGGGCCGATCCCCCGCCCCGTCGTCCCAATCGCCTTGCTCGCCGCGCTCTCCTTGTCCACGAGCTTGTGATAGGGCATCACGAGGTGCGCGCGATCGGAGAGGTAGAGCCGCCCCGCGACATCGACCCCCGTCGCCACCAGACCATCGACCTCCTCGAACATCCCCTCAGGGTCGAGCACCACACCGTTGCCGATGGCGCACCGCACCCCCGGGTGCAGGATCCCGCTCGGGACCTGATGGAGCACGGTGGACTCGTCACCGACATGAACGGTGTGCCCCGCGTTGGCCCCTCCCTGATAGCGGACCACCCAGTCGGCGCGCTCGGCGAGGACATCGACCAGCTTCCCCTTCCCCTCGTCCCCCCACTGTGCGCCAACGATGACGATGGTACGGGTCGAGGTGTCGAACATCGTGCGGGGCTCCGAGCGCGAGGGATGGGCACAAAAAAACGCCCCGGGGGACCCGAGGCGTTGGCGGAATCTAATGGTCATCCCCTACGCGCACAACGAACAAAACGGCATGAAACCTGCCATTTAAATACGTACATAAAGTGGCCTTGCCTCGTCAAAATGCGGCCACACCTTACCAGTAAATAACTTTGACGGAGCTATAACGAACCGAAATAACATTTGGCCCCATGAAAAGCATCCAGGGGCCGCCAGATGGTGCGATCCGTGTCGAGACCTTCGCAGGGCTGAGAGTCATACGATTGGATCATCGCAGGTCTCGAGAGGCCACCATTCCGATCGGTGAGAAGCCCGGTGTCCTCCTCGTCCTTCTGGCGCTAGCCGGCGAGGCCGGGATCCCACGCCCAACCATACGCACCCTCCTTTGGCCAGAGACCTCGGACGCCAATGGCTCGAATAGCCTACGGCAGGCCCTCTTCAGGCTGCGCCGAGCCCTTGGGGCGGACTCGCTCGAGGATCGGGCCGGGCGCCTCTACCTCCGACTCCCGGTCTCCCTCGACGCGGTCGATGTCGCTCAACGGCTCGATGGCGGGGACCTGGCCGGAGCGCTGGACATCATGTCCACCCCCTTCGGGCATTCCCTCGACGTAGCGGGACCCGCGCTCCGGGATTGGCTCCAGCGCTATCGCCACCAACTGGACCTGCGTCTCGAGGCGTTGATCCGGGCCTCGTGGTCACCGAAGGCGGCTGGGGCCGTTCTCGCCATGCTTCACTCGGCGGTACCAATCGTCCGCCGCATCATCCCGACCTCGATCGATCTGCTCTGGATCCAGCTGGAACTCGATGCGCGCCAAGGAGAGGCGGCCGCCTTCGAACGCCATTTCCAAGAGCTCCGCACGCTGCGACGTGGTAGCACCGTCGACCCCGCTGACGAAGCGCGTCTCGCCACGCTTCGTCAGCGGATGACCTCTGGCGCTGCGACGCCACGGCTTCGGCCACCCTCCCTTCACGAGGAGGCACACCGGACGATTCGGCGTCGCCTCGACAGCGTCCCACCAGAAGGCGGGACGCTCTGGGTGACCGGCCCCGCAGGCGTCGGTCGGTCGCATCTCCTCCGTGAACTGGCCTCTCACGCGACCGCTCAAGGTATTCGGGTAGTCCAGCTGACGCCGCTGGACGGAGTCCCCGGGCTCTCAGCCTCGCTCTGCCGTGATCTCGCGGTGGCGCTGAGCGCACTCCGCGGCGCGGCGGGGCTCGATCCTCGCTACGCGCCCATCATTGAGCGACTGCCACTCGGCGCTCGGAATCCCCTGGGTGGTGAGGCCGCTGATGCGCTCGCGGACCTCGCGGTCGCGATTACCGCGGAAGGTCCGCTCCATGTCCTCATCGATGATGCGGATCGATATGACAGCCGCGAACTCCTCGCGGTGCTAAGCGCCATCGACGATCAGCGCCCTCGGGGGCTCGTGGTGATCGTGTCGGCCCCGCCCGACGCCGTGCCCGCGCGTCTCCCATCGGCCCCTATCGTGCTGGCTCCGCTCCGCCGAGAGGGGGTCCGCAAGATGGTCGATCAACTCGCACGCCTCCCCGAGAGCGCTTGGAGTGATGCCCTGATCGATGGGCTCCAGAGGGCCAGCGACGGGATCCCCCGCCGCATATTGCACCTCCTCGCCACGCTCCTTCGCGAAGGGCTCCTCCTCGAGCGGCCGGTGGGGTGGACGCCCGGGGGCTCCGAGGAGGGGCTTCGCGAACGCCTGGCCAAGCTCGGACCGAACGGCCTCCTTTCCTGGGAATCAGCGATCGCGAATGAAGAAATCGATCTCGATCGCGGTGCCCATGATCGGCGTGGCCTCCGTGGTTTCCGACGGGATCCATCGTTCGAGTCGTAGGCCGCCGAGCGAGCCCTGAGCCTGCTGCGTGTCGTATCTCCGCATGAGGTATCGATCGTACTTGAACACCCCATCGCGGCGCAGGACCTGGATCTCCGATTCGGAGAGTGAGCTCGCCAGATCATTGCCGTCTCCCCAAACGGGGAGCCCCGCCGCCCAATTGGTGGCTGAGAAAAGATGCTCCACCGAATCCTCGGCGCGAAACAGGACCAGCACATGGTGGTGCCCGGGCCGGCTCGACGCGGGGATGTCGAACTCGACCGTCTGCCACGCATCGATGACCGGACGCGGGAGCCCCGAGATGCGAATCACCGAGGCCTTGGGATCGAGCCAGGTGGGACCCGCCCCGACGACATAATTCGCCGTGGTGTTGGGCGTGGTGTACGAGAAGGTGAGCTCGACCTGGAGCGGGGTCCCGACGGGCACGCGTGCGACGAGCGTGGAATCGAGCACCTCCCCGTTGATGCTTGCGCGGATGATACGCATCCCCGCGAGCAGGGGGCCGACCATCCCGTGCACCACGCTCGAAGTGCCGAGGATCAGTCCCGACCCATGGAACCGGATGCGCTGAGGGACCGGAACGCTGCCTCCGAGACGTGTATCAGGAACGAGTTCCGTCAGCGCTAGCTTCTGGAACTGAGCGCGGCCATCGCTCAGATCGAGGATCGTGTCGCCAACGAGGCGCGTCCCAGCGACACCTGTAGCTCGAACCCGCCCAGCGATGCGCAACCGACGACCGAATCCATCGTAGATCCCGACCCGTGGCTGCACTTGGAGGGACCCGATACGCTGCCACATGTGAGCTTCACCGAGCGGCTCCACCTCGACCCGAAGCCGCGGCCAGAACATGACGAGGGCGGCGAGGAGCACGGAAACCCCTAGCGAGGCGACGGCCGAGTACCACGCGAGCTCTCCCCGTGATCGACGCGCGATCCACCCCATACTCGTGTAGAGCGCGCCCTCCCACTCGGGGCGCCCCGCTGCGATCGCCAATCGATTCGCCAAGCGTGCCGCCGAAAGTCGCTGCACACGCCGCCAACGCGGATTGCGTGTCAGCGTGGAGACCGTGACCTGCGCCAATGGGAGGTCGTCAGCTTCCGCACAGAGCAGGGTGAGATGCTCCAACGCCGGGAGATCCACGCTCGACTGCGTGATCCACCAGCGAACGGTCGCACCGCGGACCACCTCGCGATCAGATGGAGTATCGGACGCTCGGACCGCGGCGGCGACCGAGTCGTGCGCAAGGGCCCAGACCCCGGCGCGCGCGGCGACGAGTCCGCGTGACTCAAGCCCCTCCAGCGCGAGATCACAGGCCTCGTCCGTGGCGACCACGGAGAGGCCGCGTGCGATCTCGCGGAGGGCCAGATCCGGGAACGGTCGTCCCCACACGGAGAGGAGACGAAGAAGGAGGCGACTGGTATCGGTGAGCGCGCCAAGATCGATGGCGAGGGACGGCCCTTCGCTCACCCGCGTGAGCAGACGTTCGGGATCCTCCGTGGACCAGGTCCCTCCCTCCGTACGCAGCACCCCATCGCTCACTAGGACCCGAACGATCTGCAGGACCGACTGCGGCAGCCCACGCGTGGTCGCCGTGAGCTGGTCGAGGAACGGGTCCTCCCACGCCGCTCCCGTCCACTGCGCGAGACGCTCCAGCATCGCGTGGATCGACGTGGCGGGCAACGACGGCAGGTCGATGACCTCGACCCCATCAGTCCCATCCAGAAGAGGGGTCCACGCCGCCAGCACGAACAGGAGACGGACCTCGCGGAGTCGCGGGATCGCGCGCAACACGGCGAGGGTCTGGGCATCCACATACTGCGCATCGTCCACGAGGACGGAGATCGCACGGCGTTCCGCCACCGCCGCGATGAGATCCAGGAGCGCCTCCTGTCGCCGACGCGTCCGATCCACCTCACCAAGCGCGGGCACCTCGGCCGCGGGGAACTCACTCCGTAACTCCGGGAGGAACTCCACCACGGTCGCGGCGGTCGCGGCACTCACCCCAAGAGCCCCCGGCAGGACCGCGAGCGCGCGGACGAGCTCCGCTAAGCCGGCGAACGGGACCGCGCGCATCGCCGGGAGGAAACGCGCCCGCACGGTGCGCGCGCCGCGCAACCGCAGACGGGCATCGAACTCATCGAGCACCCGGCTCTTCCCTGATCCCGAGACACCCACGAGCACGATGGAACGCGGGGTACCGAGCCGCGCCTGCTCCGCCGCCGCGATCAGCTCGACGAGGATCGCATCGCGACCCACCAACTCGGCACCGAGTCCACCAATAGCCGCCGCGTCGAGCTGGCGTTCCGCATCGCCCACGGCCGGTTCCCACTCCTCTCGCACCCGCTCGAGCCGCTGCACCAATTCGGCCGGCAACGCCTCCTCGGTCTGCCCGATCTGATCGGCGAAGGCCTCGATCACGCGCCGAGCGTCGGATTTTCGCCCTCCGGCGCCAAGGGCATCGAAGAGCAGACGGACGCCATCCGCCTCCTCCGGCTCGGCCGCGCGCACCCCGCGGGCCAGCTCGGTCGCACGCGTGACCTCCCCCGCCTGCATCGCCTCTGAGACCGCGCCCTCCATCACCAGCAGATAGCTGCGCCGGAGCCGACGCCGCTCCGCATCGACCCAGCGCTCGAACTCCACACCGACGCGTGGCTCCATCGCGAGGAAGGAGCCGCGATAGAGGGTCAGCACCGCGTCGACATCACGACGCCGCACCGCGTCCGTGAAGCGCTCGCGGTCGGTGACCACCACGCCGGGGGCCAACTGCACCGTCTCCCGCGTGGCGATCAGCGCGGACTCTCCCAAGAGGCGGTGCAGTGAAGCGATCGCCTGACGGAGCGAGGCCCTGGCCCGGTCCAGTGCCTCATCCCCCCAGAAGAGATCGGCGAGCTCGGCGCGACGCTGCGGGGTCTCACCGCGGATGGTGAGATGCAGGAGGAGGGCCAGCAGCTTTCCAGCGCGATAGACCGTCTCGGTGGTGCCGTCCTCGTGCACGCGCTCGAGGAGGAAGTCGCCGAAGGTCCGAAGCTGCAGGGGCGCGGTCATCGGGAGGGGGGATCCCGCGAGACGCGAGGGCTAGGCGAGGAGGGCGTCGACCGAGGCCCGTCCCTCGGCGTCGAGTGGGAGCAACGGGAGGCGTGGCACTCCGCCGGCACGGCCGACGACATCCAACGCGTACTTCACCCCCGGCACGCCGAGCTGACCCACGATCACCTGCGCGAGCGGCTTGAGTGCGGCCTGCGCTGCGGCGCCACCGGCCACATCACCAACACGATGTGCCGCGAGTACGGCGCGCGTGCGCGCCGCCGCGAAGGTGGAGACGGCGAGGATCCCACCCCGAGCGCCTGAGACGAGCGCCTCATGGAAGACCGCACCATTCCCCGTGAGGACGGTGAAGCCCTCCCCCTGTGCCTGGAGGAAACCGGCGAGCATCTGGGCTTCGCCGGAGCTGTCCTTGATCCCGATCACGTTCTGGTGCGCCGCCATCTCCGCCACGAATTCGGCGCTGAGCGCGAAGTGCATGTACTTGGGGATATTGTAGAGGATCACCGGCACGGGCGACGCATCGGCCACACGCTGGTAGTGCGCGCGGAGCGCCTCGACCGTCATCGCATTGGCGTAATAGTGCGGTGCGACGACGAGTACGGCGTCGGCGCCTGCGGAGGCGGCATGCACGCAGCGCGAGAGGCACTGCCTCGTGGACTCGGCGCCCGTCCCCATCACGAGCCAGCGCTCACGCGGGACCCGATCCCGCGCCACCGAGAGGAGTGAGGCGCGCTCTTCGTCCGTAAGCAACGCCGCCTCACCCGTGGAACCCGCCACGACGATCCCATCCAACCCATCGGCGAGATGCGCCGTGAGGTTCGCCGCGAAGCCGTCGAGATCGAGTGCCTCGCTCCCCGCGACGAAGGGCGTGGTGACCGGGGCGAGGATCCCACCGAGGGTCTTGGTCATGCGAGTCCCATCCGGTCGCGCACCGTGGTCATCGTCTCGCGCGCGACGGCGCGCGCGCGCTGCGCCCCGTCAGCAAGGAGCGCATCCACCCGCTCGGGCTCGGCCGCGAGTGCGGCCGCCCGCGCCTGGATCGGGGCCAACTCCGCCGTGAGATGCTCGTGCAGGACCTTCTTGCACTCGATGCATCCCCACTGCGCGCTGCGACACTTAGTCTCCACCTCGGCCACCACCGCCGCTGGAGAGAAGGCCCGGTGCAGCTGGTAGATCGTCTTGCACCGTTCCGGCTCACCCGGGTCGGTCTTTCGGAGGCGTGCCTCGTCGGTGACAGCGGGGCGCAGCTTGTCCCACACGACGGTCGGCGGATCGAGGAGGCTGATCGTGTTGCCGAGCGACTTCGACATCTTCCCCTGCCCATCGAGCCCGACGATACGACGCGCCGGGGTGAGGCGCGGCTGCGGCTCGGGGAAGTACGGCTCGGTCGGCGAGAAGCGCGCATTCCAGTTCCGCGCGACGACGCGCGAGAGCTCGAGGTGCTGCACCTGATCCTCTCCCACGGGGACGATGTCGGCGCGATACAGGAGGATGTCCGCCGCCTGAAGCACCGGATAGTTCAGCAGCCCCGCCATCACCTGCTCCTGCTTGCTTGACTTGTCCTTGAATTGGACTTGCCGCTCGAGCTCGCCCAACGGGGTGATGGTGTTGAAGACCCAGGCGAGCTCGGTGTGCTCCGGGACATCAGACTGGACGAAGACCGTCGCCTTGGCCGGGTCGAGCCCGGAGGCCAGCAGGGAGATCGCCATCTCCCGGGTCCGGCGGCGGAGCTCGTCGGGCGTGTAAGGGACGGTGATGGCGTGATAGTTTACGATGCAGAAGAAGGACTCCTGCTCGTGCTGCAGCGCGACCCAGTTCTTGACCGCTCCCAGGTAGTTGCCGATGTGGAGCTCGCCCGAGGGCTGGATCCCGCTGAAGATGCGTGGCATCACCGGAAGGTACGGGACGACCAATGGGCATTCAACAGGAGCGCGGGGCGCTCCTCGACCTGATCACACGGGCCGCCGAGGCAGGGGCCGCGATCATCCGTGAGGGGGCAGGTCGCCTCGGGACGATCGATTGGCAATCCAAGGGACCGGGGGACTTCGTCTCCGAGGTCGACCTCCGTACCGAGGCGGCGATCCTCGCGCTCCTCCGCCCCGCCCTTCCCGGCGTCACCATCCTCGCCGAGGAGTCGGCATCGAGCGCCGGGGCCGAGGCCCGCCGGGGGCTCTGCGTCGTGATCGACCCCCTAGATGGGACCACGAACTTCCTGCACGGATTCCCCGAGTACGCGGTCTCGATCGGCGTGCTCGAGGACGGCCATCCGGTGGCCGCAGTGGTCCTCCAGGTGCCGCGGAACGAGCGCTTCACCGCGACCATCGGCGCCGGGGCCTTGGTGGATGGCCGCCCCTGCCGCGTCTCCACCATCACCGACCCGCCGCGCGCCCTGATCGCCTCAGGGTTTCCCGCCAAGGACCCGCACGACCTCCCACTCTACCAGCTCCAGCTGGCCCGCGTGATCTCGGGGGTCCCCGATGTGCGACGCGCTGGCGCCGCGAGCCTCGACCTCGCAAGTGTCGCTGCCGGCCGCGTCGAGGCCTACTGGGAGACGAGGCTCTCGCCATGGGACTTCGCCGCCGGGATGCTCCTAGTCACCGAAGCGGGCGGGATCGTCTCCACCGTCGATGGCGAACCGCTGGATCCGACGCAGCCGAGCAGTATCCTCGCTGGGAATCCGGTGATGCATCCTTGGCTGCGTGAGCGGCTGCACGACCCCCTGCACTCCCCCACTCCCGTCGTCCCACCTCCCGCCTGATCCCGCATGTCCTTCGTCGAGTGCGTCCCCAACTTCTCCGAGGGCCGTCGCCCCGAGGTCATCGCCGCCATCCGTGAGTCGATCGCCGGCGTCCCCGGCACGGTGGTCCTCGATGTCTCGAGCGATCCCTCGCACAATCGCACCGTGGTGACCTTCGTCGCCCCGGTGGGTTCGGCCGCCGATGCCGCCTTCGCTGGGATCGCGACCGCCGCGAGGCTCATCGATCTGACGACGCATCAGGGCGAGCACCCGCGCATCGGCGCCACCGATGTCTGCCCGTTCATCCCCCTCGAGGGGACCTCGATGGAGGATTGCATCGCCCTCGCGCGCACCTTGGGTGAGCGTGTCGGGAAGGAGCTCGCGATCCCGGTCTTCCTCTACGAGCGCGCCGCCGCACGCCCCGACCGCGTGAACCTCGCCGATATCCGGCGTGGGGAGTTCGAGGGGGCGAGGACCGCGATCGGCACCGACCCCTCCCGCGTCCCTGACTTCGGCCCCAACGCGATCCATCCCACCGCGGGAGCGACCGTGATCGGGGCGCGTCCCTTCCTCGTCGCCTTCAACGTCTACCTCGGCGGGAAGGAGAACCTCGCCGTCGCCAAAGCGGTCGCCAAGGCGGTGCGTGGCTCCTCGGGTGGACTCAAAGGCGTGAAGGGACTCGGTCTCGAGGTCGATGGCCAGGCGCAGGTCTCGATGAATCTCGTCGACCTCGAGGCGACCCCGCTCCACCGCGCCTACGAGATGGTGAGGATGGAGGCCGAGGCGCTCGGCGTGACGCCCACGTGGAGCGAGGTGGTGGGGCTCGTCCCCGAGCGTGCCCTCTTCGAGACGGCAGCGCGTCATCTCCGCTGGCGCACCTACACCCCCGACCTCGTGCTCGAGCGTCAGGTGCGTTCGGCCGCCTCTGGTGGAGTCTCGCTCGCCGGGTTCGTCGGTGAGGTCGCCTCGAGCGCGCCAGTCCCCGGTGGTGGCTCCGTCGCCGCGCATGCCGGTGCCCTCGGCGCCGCCCTCGCGCAGATGGTCGCGGGGCTCACCGTCGGGAGGAAGAAGTACGCCGCCGTCGACGCCGAGATGAAGGAGATCGCGATTCGCGCGGCGTCCCTCGTGCGGCGCCTCGGCGAACTTCGCGTGGAGGATGCGCAGGCCTACGCCAGCGTGAGCGCGGCGTATCAACTCCCCAAGGAGACGCCGGAGCAGCAGACCGCGCGTGAGGCCGCGATCCAGGCCGCCTTGGTCGGCGCCGCGATGACCCCGCTCGAGACGGCGCGCTGCTGCGCCGAGGTCGCCGCGCTCGCCGCCACCTGCGCCGAGCAGGGGAACACCCATGCGGCGAGCGATGCCGGCGTCGCGGCGCTGATGACCGAGGCCGCCTGCCGCGGCGCGGCGTACAACGTGCGGATCAATGTGGTGGCGATGCCCGATCGCGCGGCAGGGGCGCCGCTCGCGGCGGAGGCGCAGGCACTCGTGGCGCGGTGTGCGGCCGATGCCGCGCGGGCCACGGCGGCGGTGGAGCGGCAGCTCGCGTAAGCGACGCTCGGTTACGCGAGCGTCGTGAGGATCCGCGGCCCCTCGGCCGTGATGGCGATCGTGTGCTCGAAGTGGGCGCTGAGCGCGCCATCGAGCGTGACGATGGTCCACTTATCGGCGAGGGTCCGCGTCGCGGCGCCTCCCGCATTCACCATCGGCTCGATCGCGATCGTCATCCCCGCCTGCAGCTTGGCGCCGCGCTTCGGCTTGCCATGGTTGGGGACCTGCGGCTCCTCGTGCATGCTCGTCCCCACCCCGTGGCCGACGAGGTCGCGCACCACCGTGTACCGCGCGCGCGTCACCACCGCTTCCACCGCGTGCCCGATATCGCCGATGTGATTCCCCACGCGCGCCGCCTCGATCCCGGCGTAGAGGGAGCGCTCCGTCACGTCGAGGAGGCGCTGCGTCTCGGGAAGGATCTCTCCCACGGCGTAGGTCCACGCCGAATCGGTGTGGAAGCCACCAAAGTGCACACCGATGTCGACGGTGACGATGTCCCCCGCGGCGAGGATCCGTCGTGGCGAAGGGATCCCATGCACGATCTCGTCATTGATCGAGATGCACGCCGACGCCGGGAAGCCGTAAAGCCCCTTGAAGGAGGGGGTCGCACCAGAGTGAGAGCGGATGAACGCCTCCACCTGGGCGTCGATCTCGAGCGTCGTGATCCCGGGCGCGATGGCGGATCGGATGTGGCAATGCGTGGCGGCGAGGATCCGCCCGCCCGCCGCCATCGTCTCGATCTCGTGCGGACTCTTGAGTTGGATCACCGGCCGACGGCGGCGAGCGCTCGCGCCGTGACGGCGTCGAAGGCGCCGACGGCGTCGATCCGCTGCACATTCGCCCCGTGGGCGACATACCAGTCGAGCACCGGCGCCGTCTGCGCCTGGTACACGCGGAGGCGGTTGCGGATCGCCTCGGGCTCGTCATCCGCGCGGCGCACGAGGGTGCCACCGCACTGATCGGGGCAGCGCGTCCCCGGCTGCAGCCCGGTGAAGGGCTTTTGCGTCTGATCGCAGGTGGTGCGGCCGGAGAGGCGCTCCACGAGCACATCGTCCGCGATGTCAAAGGTCAGCACCACATCGACCTGCGTGCCGAGCTCCTTCGTGGCCGCGGCAAGCCCCTCGGCCTGGGGCACCGTGCGTACCACCCCATCGAGGATCGCGCCCTCGGCGTACGCGGGCTGCGCGAGCGCTTCTTTGATGATGCCGAGGATCACCGTATCGGGGACGAGGTCCCCGCGATCCATATACCCCTTGGCCTCGAGGCCGAGGCGCGTCCCCGCCTTCACTGCGGCCCGAAGCACATCGCCGGTCGCCAGCTTGGGAACGTCCAGGGCCGCGGCGATTCGCTCTCCCTGCGTTCCCTTGCCAGCGCCCGGCGGGCCGAGCAGGACGACGATCATCTCAGGGGCTCAGAAGCCGCCGACGCCCGCATTCCGCCCACGGAAGCGCACCCGGCCCTTCTTCATGAATCCATCGTACTTCCGGAGCAGGAGATGCTGCTGCACCTGCGCCATCGTGTCGAGCGCGACGCCGACCACGATGAGGAGCGAGGTCCCACCGAACTGGAACGGCACCGCGAAGAGGTCCGCGAGCCAGATCGGGAGGAGGGCGATGAAGGTCAGGAAGATCGCCCCAGGAAGGGTGATCCGAGTGACGATGTCCTGGATGTGATCGGCGGTCTTCGCGCCCGGCTTGATCCCCGGGATGAAACCCCCCTGCTTCTTCAGGTTCTCCGCCACGTCCGCCGGATTGAAGATGATCGCGGTGTAGAAGTAGGTGAAGAAGACGATCAGGACAGCCGAGAGGACGAAGTAGAGCCAGGTCCCCGGCGCGAGGTAGTCCGCGACGTTCGCGAGCGCCTGGTTCCCGGAGAACTGCGCGATCGCGCCCGGGACGACGATCAGTGACTGCGCGAAGATGATCGGCATCACGCCCGCCGAGTTGAGGCGGAGCGGGATGAAGTTCTTCGCCGCCTCGCGCTGACGGCCCTTGGCCATCGTGCGCTGCGGGATCTGGATGGCGATGCGGCGTGCCGCGAGGGTGATCGCGACCACCCCCGCCACCACACCGATCATCACCGCCGTCATGGCGAGGAGCGAGAGGAGCGAGACCGCCCCGGTGCTCACGAAGCCGAAGGCGCTCCCGATCGACGGGATGAACCGCTCGACGATCGAGAAGAAGATCAGCAGCGAGGCGCCGTTGCCGAGGCCGCGCTCCGTGATCTGCTCACCCAGCCACATGACGAAGAGCGCGCCCGTGGTCAGGAAGAGCACCATCTGCAGGGTGAAGCTCGTCCCAGGGTTCACCACCGCCCCGGTGACCCCCGCAGTAAAGAGCGCATAGCCATACGCCTGCACCGCCGCCAAAGCGACCGTGAAGTAGCGCGTCCACTGCGTGATCTTCTTCCGGCCTTCCTCATCCTTCTGCATCTTGTCGAGCGTCGGGATCACCGCCGCCCCGATCTGCATGAAGATGCTGGCCGAGATGTAGGGCATGATGCCCAGGGCGAAGATCGTCGAGCGAGAGAGGTTCCCGCCGACGAAGAGGTCGTAGAGCCCGAGGAGCCCGCCGCCCTGGTTCTGCTGGAAGAACGCGATCATCGCGTTCACGTCCACGCCCGGCGCCGTCACATGCGACCCGACCCGGTAGACCAACAGGATCAGGAAGGTGAAGGTGATTTTCTGCCAGAGCTCCGGCGTGCTACGGATGTTGCCCAGCGCGCCGAGCGCGTTCCCCTGTGCCATCGGTTAGGCCTCGACCGTCCCGCCGGCCGCGACGACCTTCTCGCGCGCGGTGGCGCTGACCTTGAGGCCACGGACGGTGACCGCGCGAGCGATCTCGCCGTTGGCGAGGAGCTTGACCGGGCCCGCCGAGGCGCGCACCAGCCCGACGGCGGCGAGGGTCTCGACCGTCACCTCACTGCCGGTGAGGCGGGCGAGATCGTCGAGGCCGACCACCTGGGCCGCCTCACGGAAGGGGTTGGTGAAGCCACGCTTCGGGACGCGCCGCGTGAGCGGCATCTGCCCGCCCTCGAAGTGCGGCTTGTTGCCGCCCGGGCCATGATGGCCCGCGCGCGCCTTGATGCCCTTGTGGCCCTTACCGGACGTCTTCCCGGTGCCGGAGCCCGGGCCACGCCCGAGGCGCTTCCGGTTCCGGTGCGACCCCGGCGTCCGCGCCAGGGTCGAGAGAGTGATCTTCTCGTCGCTCATTCGGTTATTCCTCCACCGGCGTGACGGACACCAGGTGCCGGACGCGCTTGATCATGCCACGGAGCGCGGGCGAATCCTGATGCACCACCGAAGCCTGGTGGTGACGCAGGCCAAGGGCCTGCAAGGTGTCGTTCATCTTCTGATTGTGTCCGATCCCGGACCGGACCTGCGTGATCCGGACCTTCCCGGAGGTCAGCGTGTTCGGCTCGGTGTGCTTCGGCCCACGCGTGCGGTGCCAGACGAAGGTGCGCGGCATGTTACACGACCTCCTTCGACTTGGCGCGGGACTTGTACGGGAGCGAGGCCACCTCGACCCCGCGCTCGCGCGCGATCTGCTCCACCGTCGTCAGGTGCTGCAACCCGTCGAGCGCGGCGAGGACCATGTTGTGCGGATTGGTCGAGCCCAGCGACTTCGTGAGGATGTCGTGGATCCCGGCGCACTCGAGGATCGCGCGGACCGCGCCACCGGCGATCACGCCGGCACCGGGCGCCGCGGGCTTCATCAGGACCTCACCGGCCCCGTGCTTGCCCACGATCTCGTGGGGGATGGTGGCCCCCGTCATCGGGATGGTCACCATGCGGCGACGCGCACCGTCGACGGCCTTGCGGACCGCCTCCGACACCTCGTTCGCCTTCCCGGTCGCCACGCCTACCTTCCCCTGCCCGTCGCCGACGGCCACGAGCGCGTTGAAGGAGAAGCGCCGGCCGCCCTTCACGACCTTCGCGACGCGATTGATCGCGATCACGTTCTCGAGGAGATCGGACCCCTCGCGCTCCTGGCCCGGCGCGCCGCCGCGGCCACCATCGCGCCCGCCACGGCCACCGTCACGGCCACCGGG
>VHBP01000001.1 GCA_016871915.1 Gemmatimonadota bacterium | reverse complement strand
GAGCCGCGCGCTGGCATCATACGTGTCCTGCCCGAAGCCGACCGCGGCCTGGAGCATGAGGAGATTCTTCTGCGCGGCGACCCGCCACGAGGTCGTGCCGACCTTGTAGTTCGTGAGCGAGAGACTCGCGTCCTTGGCCTTCACCGCGACGTCCATCGAGGGGAGGTCACGCTTGAGGATTGAGACCGCGACCCCGGGGACGAGGAGCGACTGCTCGAGGAGCCCGATGCGCACACCGTAGCCGAGCTGGTACTGCGCGCTGGGCGTGACCTTGAGCGAGGAGATGTCGAGGTTCGGGACATAGGTCGCGCTCGCCAGCACGTCGACGCCGCCGACCTTGGTGACGCCCAGCTTGATCCCCTCGAAGATGCCGACGGCGGCATCGAGGGTCGGGAGGGCGATCAACTCACTGTTCGCCGCGAGCTTGGCCGCCGTGGAGGTGGCGCCAGCCACCGTCGCGTTGCGCGGATCGGGCAACTTGCTGAAGACGGCGTTCACGCGGCCCGCGACGGCGAAGTGCGGGAAGCCACCCAGGGTGGTGCCGAGACCGAGGGTGTGGCTGCCGCCGGCGATCGCCCCGCCCAGCTGCGACGAGAGCGAGGAGAAAACATCGGAGAGACTGTTGCAGGCCAGCGAGGTCGCCGTAGCGCACCCGGTGGTGGTGGTCTGTGCCGCCACCGGAGCGGCGAGCGCGGCGAGAGCGAAGGACGCGACGACGAGGCGACGCATGGCGGACTCCTTGGTCAGACGAGGTGAACCCGCCCGGTACCCGGACGGAGGTGGCCCAACATCCAGCTATCGACGCCGGCCACCGCTGCAACGTCACGAATCGCCGCGGCCGCTGCCGCGTCACAGATCACAATCATCCCGATGCCCTGGTTGAACGCGCGGAACATCTCCGCCGACTCCACATTACCGGCCTCCTGGAGGACACGGAAGAGCGCGGGCGGCTCCCAGGCCGAGGTCTCCACCACCGCATCGAGGTGGGCCGGAAGGGCGCGGTCGAGGTTGCCGGGGATCCCGCCCCCCGTGATGTGCGCCATCGCATGCACGCGCGAGAGCACCGGGCTCAGCACCGAGAGATATGAGCGATGCACGGCGAGGAGGACGTCGGCGACGCTCCGCCCCCCATGCTCCGGGAAGGGATCATGCGGGCCGAGCTTGAGGCGCTCGCTCACGATGCGGCGCGCCAAGGAGTACCCGTTGGTGTGCAGTCCGGTCGAGGCGAGCCCGACGAGGACATCGCCTGCCTGCACCCGCGCCGGCGTGATGACCTGGTCCTCCTCGACCCACCCGACGATGAACCCCGCGAGGTCATAATCGGGTGGGGTGTAGACCCCGGGCATCTCCGCCGTCTCACCCCCCATCAGGGCGGCGCCGTTCTCACGGCATCCCGCCGCGACCCCCGCGACGATCCCCTCCACCACCGAGGGGACGAGCTTCCCGAAGGCCACATAGTCGAGGAAGAAGAGGGGGCGCGCCCCCTGCACGAGGATGTCGTTGACGCAGTGATTGACGAGGCAGTGGCCGATCGTGTCGTGCCGGTCGGCCTCGATCGCGGTCTTGATCTTGGTCCCCACGCCGTCGGCGCTCGAGACGAGCAACGGGGCGCGCGCCCCCTCCGGCATACGGAACATCCCGCCGAACCCACCGAATGCCCCGCGCGTCCCCGCGGTGAAGGTGCTCTCCACGAGCCGCTTGATGCGCCCCTTGGAGTCCTCCGCCGCGTCGATGTCGACGCCGGCGCTCGCGTAGGTCAGGCGGCCATCGGTCACGCGTCCATCTTCCGGTCGAAGGTCACAAGCTGATGGAACTCCGCCACGCGCCGGATGATGTCGTCCCGCGTGATCTCGAGGAGGCGGGTGATCGAGAAGCCCTCCACGACGAACGAGCCCATCGCCGAGCCGATGACGACGGCGCGCTTGAGGTTCTCGTCGGTGAGATCGCGGGTGCGAGCGAGCCACCCCATGAATCCCCCGGCGAAGGAATCCCCCGCCCCGGTCGGATCGAAGACCGACTCGAGCGGGAAGGCCGGGGCGAAGAAGATCGAATCCTTGGTGAACATGAAGGCGCCATGCTCCCCCTTCTTGATGAGCACGGTGCGGGGGCCGCGCGCGAGGATCCAGCGCGCCGCCTGCACGAGATTCGCCTGTTCGGTGAGCTGCCGAGCCTCGCCATCGTTCAGCGTGAGGATGTCGACGTGCTTGATGAGCTCGAGCAGATCCCCGCGCCGCGACTCGATCCAGAAGTTCATCGTGTCGGAGGCCACGAGCTTCGGCTTCTTGATCTGCCGAAGGACGTCGAGCTGGAGCCGCGGGTCGATGTTCGCGAGGAAGACATACTCGCTGTCGGTGAAGGCCTCAGGGAGCTTGGGCCGGAAGTTCGAGAAGACGCCAAGGCGGGTCTCGATCGTCTCCGCCGAATTGAGGTCGTGGCGGTAGCGTCCGCGCCAGCGGAAGCTCTCCCCCGTCGCGCGCTCGAGCCCGGCGAAGTCGACGCCCCGCGCCTTGAGCGGCTCGAGCTTCTCCACCGGGTAGTCGTCGCCGACGACGCCGACAAGCTTCACCGGCCCCTGATGCGAGGCCGAGGCGGAGAAGTAGTTGGCCGAGCCACCGAGGACCTCATCGGCCTTGCCGAAAGGCGTCTCGACCGAATCCAGCGCGACAGAACCGACGACGAGGAGCGACATGACCTTCTCTGATGATGAGGTGGAGAATGACGCGCGAACCTGCGGGCCTTACATCCGCTCGGGGGCGGCGATCCCGAGCAGCCCGAGGCCATTCGCGATCGTGATCTGCGCCGCCTTCGCGAGCGCGAGACGCGCCCGCATGACGGGCGGCGCCTCCCCCAGCACATGATGTTTGTGATACCAGGTGTGGACGAGGCGTGCCGCCTCGAGGAGCCAGTTCGCGACGCGATGCGGCTCCACCGACTCGGCTGCCCCCGCGACGAGCGCGGGCCAGTCGAGGATCGCCTTCACGAGTTCGCGCTCGGCCGGTTCGACGAGCACCGCCCAGTCGATCCCCTCGGGGGTGATGTCGGCGGGATCCACATCCCCGACGCGGAAGATCCCGCTGAGCCGTGCATGCGCCATCTGGATGTAGTAGACGGGATTCTCCTCCGACTGCGAGCGCGCGAGATCCACATCGAAGACGAGCTGCGAATCCCCCTTCCGCATCAGGAAGAAGTAGCGGACCGCATCGCGCCCCACCTCGTCGATGAGGTCACGGACCGTCACATAGCTCCCAGCGCGCTTGGAGATCTTGACCTCCTCGCCGCCGCGCACGACGGTCACCATCTGGTGCAACACGTACTCGGGGCAGCCCTGTGGGACCCCGATGCCAAGCGCCTGCAACCCGGCGCGGACGCGTGCCGTGGTACCGTGATGGTCGGCGCCCTGCACGTTGATCGCGCGCGTGAAGCCTCGCTCGAATTTGGTGACATGGTAGGCGACGTCGGGGACGAAGTAGGTGAAGGTCCCGTCGCGCTTCCGCATGACACGATCCTTGTCGTCGCCGAAGGCCGTGGTGCGAAGGTAGAGCGCGCCATCGTCCTCGAAGGTCTGCCCCGCCGCGACCAGCGCGTCGACAGTACGCTGCACCCGCCCCTCGGTGTAGAGCGCCGACTCGAGAGAGTAGACGTCGAAGCGCACCCCGAAGGCCTTGAGGTCGAGATCCTGCTCCTTGCGGAGCTCGCGGACGGCGACGGCGCGCACCGCTTCGAGGTCGTCGCCCCGCGGATCGCTTGGGCACTCCGCCACATAGGTCGCGGCGATCTCGCGGATGTACTCGCCGTGATAGCCCCCCTCAGGGATCACCAGCGCGTCGCCCGCACGCTCGCGCAACCGCGCCTGCACCGACAACGCGAGGTTCGCGATCTGCACCCCGCCATCGTTGTAGTAGAACTCGCGAGTGACGGTCCACCCCTGCGAGCCCAAGAGCGACGAGATGGCATCGCCCAGGGCCGCTTGGCGACCGTGCCCGACATGGAGCGGCCCCGTGGGATTCGCCGAGACGAATTCGACGACGACGGTCTTCCCTGCATTGGCCGAGGTGGTGCCCCACGCACGGCCCGCGGTGAGCACCTGCGCGAGGCCCGAGGCGAGATCGGCGGTGGAGAGGCGGAAGTTGATGAAGCCCGGTCCAGCGACCGAGGCCTCGGCGACCCCGGCGGCCTTCAGGTCGAGTCCGGCGACAAGCGCATCGGCGACCTCGCGCGGCTTCTTCCCCAGCGGCTTGGCTAGCGTCATAGCGAGGTTGCTCGCCCAATCCCCATGCGAGGGATCGCGCGGGCGCTCCAGCACCGGTGCCACCGTCCCCGGTGCACCGATCGAGATCGCCGCCTGCACGAGGGCGCCGCGGAGCGCCTCGAGGGCGCTCACTCGGCGCTTCCCGACTTCGGCGTGGTGGAAGCGGCGGGGGCCGAGGTCGCCGGCGCGCTTGCCGCAGGGGTCACGGCAGGCGTGGTCGACGCGGACGCACTCGAGCTCGCGGGAGTCGCCGGCGCATTGCGCTGATCCTTCTTGCCGTCCTTCCCGTAGTCGGTGATGTAGAACCCCGACCCCTTGAAGAGCAGGCCGCCACCGGCTGAGAGTTGACGCTCGGCGTCAACGCCACAGTTCGGACACGGCAGGGTGCCCTGCGCGTCGCTGATCTTGAGAACGAATTTTTCGAAGTCGTGCCCAGCGGGGCAGCGATACTCGTAAGTTGGCATGATCGAGAATGGCTAACGTGTGGAACCAGATTAAGTTAGCTGATTCTATCCGGGCCTGTATTCCCCCCACACCCCCCGCAACACATCCGAGATCTCCCCCAGCGAGGCTCGGGCGCGGACGGCCTCAAGGATAAGCGGCATGAGGGGTAGGGTCGGTTCCCGCTGGGCACCGAGGTAGGAGGGCGCTGCCTCACGAATGGCGTCGAGGGTCGCGCTGACCCTGGCGCCATCGCGAACGGCCCGGACCGCGGCTAATCGACTCCGCTGTTCCGCCTCGAGCGCCCCGTAGTTGGGCGCGAGGGTTATCGGGGGGTCCTCCCCATCGCGGAAGCGGTTCACCCCGACGATCGTCGTCGTCCCCTGCTCCACCGCGAGCTGATATTCGAACGCCGAGCGGGCGATCTCGTCCTGGAAGAAGCCGGCCTCTATCGCGGGGGCGGAGCCCCCGAGCCCTTCGACCTGCGCTAGTAGCTCCCATGCCCGGCGCTCGAGCTCGTCGGTGAGCGCCTCGACGTAGTAACTCCCCGCGAGCGGGTCGACCGTCTGCGCGACCCCACTCTCGTACGCGATGATCTGCTGGGTGCGGAGCGCGAGGGTCGCCGCCTCGGCAGTCGGGAGGGCAAGCGCCTCGTCGTACCCGTTGGCGTGCAACGACTGCGTGCCACCCAACGTGGCCGCAAGCGACTGCACCGTCACGCGGACCACGTTGTTGAGTGGTTGTTGCGCCGCGAGGGTGACGCCCCCGGTCTGTGTATGGAAGCGGAGCTTGCACGACGCATCGTCCGCACCGAAGCGCTCGCGCATGAGGGTCGCCCAGAGCCGGCGCGCCGCGCGGAACTTCGCGACCTCCTCGAAGAGATCGTTGTGGCAGGCGAAGAAGAAGGAGAGCCGCGGCGCAAAGGCATCGACGGCGAGCCCGGCAGCCTGCGCCCTCTGCACATAGGACAGCGCGTTCGCGAAGGTGAAGGCGAGCTCTTGCACCGCCGTCGCCCCCGCCTCGCGCATATGATACCCGGAGATCGAGATCGGATTGAACTGCGGGACCTCGGCCGCGCAAAAGCGGAAGGTCTCCGCGATCAACCCTAGCGAGGGTTCGGGGGGAAAGACGTAGGTCCCGCGCGCGATATACTCCTTGAGGATGTCATTCTGGATCGTCCCGCTAAGCGCAGCGCGGGGGATCCCCCGCTCCTCTGCCACCACGACGTACATCGCGAGGAGGATCGACGCCGTGGCGTTGATCGTCATCGAGGTGGAGACCGCATCGAGCGGGATCCCCTGGAAGAGGCGATGCATGTCCTCCACGGTGTCGATCGCGACGCCGACGCGCCCGACCTCGCCGAGCGCCCGCGACGCATCGGAGTCAAGCCCCATCTGCGTGGGGAGATCGAAGGCGGTGGAGAGGCCCGTCTGCCCCGCCTGGAGGAGGAGAGTGAAGCGTGCGTTGGTCTCCTGAGCCGTGCCGAAGCCGGCGTATTGGCGCATCGTCCAGAGGCGCCCACGGTACATCGTAGGCTGCACCCCACGCGTGAAGGGGTAGGCGCCAGGCTCGCCGAGCGACTCAGGCACGGCGCCTGCGGGGGGGCGATAGACGGGCGCGACCGGGATGCCGGAGGGGGAAAGACGCTCGTCGGCGGGCGTCGGGGGCGTGGACATCAGGCGCGGGTCACGATTGGATCACGCCGTGGCGAGATAGTCCAAGGCCACCTCGACGTCGGCCTTGGACCCGACGAAGTAGGGAGAACGCTGATGCAGCTCGGTGGGCCGCGCCTCGAGGATGCGCTGCCGGCCATCGATCGCCGCGCCCCCCGCCTGCTCGCAGACGAAGGCGAGCGGGTTGCACTCGTAGAGGAGCCGGAGCTTCCCCGTGGGGCTCGCGGTGTTGGCGGGATAGGCGAAGAGCCCGCCCCCCAAGAGGTTCCGGTGAAAGTCGGCGACGAGGGAGCCCACATAGCGGACGTTCATCGGGTCGCGCCGCCCATTCATCCCACGGTAGTATCGCATCAGCTCTTTCACCGGCTCGGTCCAGTGCCGCTCGTAGGCGTCGTTGACTGAGAGGTATCGCCCCCGCTCGGGGGTGCGAATGTCGGGGTGGGAGAGGAGGAACTCGCCGATCGCGGGATCGAGGGTGAAGCCGTGCGCCCCCTGCCCAGTCGTGTAGACGAGCATCGTGCTCGAGCCATAGATGACATAGCCAGCCGCGATCTGCCGCATCCCCGGCTGGAGCATATCGGCGATCGTCCCTGGGCCACCGGCGGGCGTGACGCGGCGGAGCACCGAGAAGATCGTCCCGACGGGGATGTTGACGTCGATGTTGGACGACCCGTCGAGGGGATCGAAGAGGAGGACGTATTCGCCGCGCTGGAACTTGTCGGGGACCACGATGATCCCCTCCTCCTCTTCGGAGGCCATCGCGCAGAGACGCCCCCCATGGTCGAGCGCCTTCACGATGATCGAGTTGGCGATCACATCGAGCTTCTGCTGAAGCTCCCCTTGCACATTCGCCGTCCCCTGCGCCCCGAGGATGTCCGCGAGCCCGGCGAGCCGCACCTTGCTCGCGATCATCTTGGCCGCGACCGCGAGGTCGTACAGGATCCCCGAGAGCGCCCCGGTGGCCTCCGGAAAGCGCCGCTCCTGCTCGATGATGAACCGGTCGATCGTGACGACCGAGATCGGCGTGTTCTGGACCACGATGGCACGCTCCCGGAGTGAGCGACGGACGACGCACCGACGGTGCGCCAGATCGTCGAAAAGTTGCCGCCTCAGCGGGAGCAAGGCAATGGTCGCGCCAGCATCCAGCGATGCCCCACCGCCTCGACCTCGAGCTCTTGCCATCGGCGCCGAGGATCACGATGCCCAGTTGGTCGGTGCGGAAGACGGGCGCCCCCCCGCCACGAGGCGCCGCATCGCGTCTGGGTTCGGGTGCCGATAACCGTTATTCGCCCCGACGGAGACAAGCGCGAGACGCGGTCCCACCGCCTCGAGGAAGGGGCCCGAGGTACTCGTCCGCGACCCATGGTGCCCGGCCAAGAGCACCGTGGCGTGCAGCGCCGCCGGCCCGAGCCAGCCTGCTTCCCCGGCGCGCTTGCGACATCACGCGCCACCGCCCCGTGAATCCGTTGGGCGCGACCCCCTGCCGCGCGTGGACCCCTCACGCCCGCGCCTGGAACGCCGCTGCGAAACAGCCGGCGTCGGCCATCGAAGGAGCAGGGTCCGCGCCCACCATGCTCGCGCTCGATGGTGTGCAAGACCCACACAATCTCGGCGCCTATCTCCGCACCGCCGATGCCTGCGAGGCGCTGCCGGTCGTCATCCCCAAGGATCGTGCGGTCCAGCTAAATACGACGGTCCGTAAGGTTGTCGCCGAAGCGGCTGAGACCACCCCAGTTACGGTGGTCACCAGCCTCTCTCGCTGCTTGTACGAGCTCAAGGAGCGGGGGCTTCGGGTCGTCGGAGCCGATGCCGAAGGATGAGGCGTGTTGACGATACCGATCTGAAAGGAGCCGCCGTCCTCGTCGTCGGAGCCGAGAGCACTGGACTACGACATACTGCCCGGGAGCACTGCGACTTGCTCGTCCGCTTGCCCTTTCCTGGTGCGGTCGAAAGTAATGACATCTCAGTCACGGCCGGGATATTTCTGATTTGGGCCGTTCGGCAGCGCCAAAAACGTCTACCCTTGCCCGGCTTGAATAGCGCAGCCACTGCTGCTAGTTGCAATTTAGAAAAAATCTTGCTCCCCCAACAATTTCGTCGGGGAGCTGAACATCTGGAAGGGACCAATATGAGGCATTGTGAAGTCGTATTTCGGTTCATCAAGACCAGAGCGAGCATGTGCCGGCGGCGTAAATGACCGACATGCAGATCGCACGGTTGGGCATTCTCGCTAACCTTTTGTTCTGGCCTCTGATGTTCGCGATGGCGGCCATGCGGTCCGACTATTCCCACCTCCACCAAGCCATCAGCGAGCTGGGGTCGCTCGGAGCGCCCTGGATGATGGTATGGAACGTCTTCGGATTCTTTGGTCCGGGACTTCTGCTGGCCGGCTTCGGCTGGAACTTGGTGCGGCGACTACGGCCGGGCAGCAGATGGGTCGCAGGGATCCTGGCTCTGGCGGGCATCGGAATGTCTTTTGCCGGGGTCTTTCCCGCTAACATGGACGATCGCGAGGGATGGGAGACTATGCTCCACGCCTTGGGGTCCCTTACAAGCCTACTGTCTTGGGCGGCGGGAGTGATCGCAACCGCCATACTGGCGCACCGGACACGGCCAGACATCGCTGCCGCCAGTTGTATCGCCATCCTAGCCGCGCTGTGTGGGTTCGCGCTCTACGGGTTCATGCCCCACACGCCCGCCCTTGTGCAGAGGATCAACTTTGGCGTCTTCTTTGGCTGGTATTTCGTCGTGGCGCTGCTGCTGATAGTACGCCGGCATTCAGCGCCCATGCCTAACGGCTAGGCACTCCACTCCACCCTCAACCCGCTCTTCGTTAGCTGTCGCTGTGTGCCGTCGGGGTCCAGCAAATGATGCTGGTCGACTGGGACAAAGCCCGCCATCGATTAAGAAGGGCCTTTCCAGCCGTCGACCGTAGCCGTCACGACAGCCTACTGACATTCCATTTTTGGCTTTAGCGAGATCGCGATCAGTACACACCCAGCCAAGACCGCGCCAGGGGCCGCCTTCGGAGTACCAATCCCGACAGGTTGCGAAGCGGCAGTGCCGGCCGTAAGGAGCCTCGTCCCCTGATCCTGCGCGGTGACGAGGATCGCGCCTAGCGTGAGCAGGACTGCACCGCGGTCGGTGAGAGCGGCCCAGCGCACCACCGCGTTGGCGGCGAGTGCGGTTGGGAGGAGGGGGGGCGCCCTGTAGGCCGAGCCGTACTCCAGCGGCGAGGGCGATGGCGGCGGGGAGAATGTGGGGCATCCCTCAGAAGGGACACCGTCACATCTTCATCGCCTCGCCAAACCATCGCGTGCAAGCTCCGTTGCACGCTGCAGAGGATCACCCCACCATGGGCAGCGGCTGGCGCTCCTGCACCAAAGTCCCAGTGAAGGTCGCCCCGGTGGTCCCGCTCAGTTCCACCATGAGATAGCCCCCAATCCACTCCGTCGGCCCCTGCACGAGCACCGTCTTGTAGTCCCGCGAGCGGCACTGCAGGAGCTCGCCCTTCCGTGCCTCCTTCTCAACGAGGACCTCCATCCGCTCCCCGAGCCGACCGAGGTTCCGCTCGCGTGAGATCCCGCGCACCGTCGCGAGCAGAGCATCGTAGCGTGCATCGATCACTGCGTTGGGGATCGTCCACTCGGCCGGCATCCGGGTCGCCGGCGTCCCTTCTCGCATCGAGAACTTGAAGGTGAAGGCGTCGTCGAATCGCACCTCGCGCACGAGGGAGAGGGTGTCAGCGAACTCCTCATCGCTCTCTCCGGGGAAGCCGACGATGATGTCGGTAGTGAGGCCGAGCCCAGGCATCGCCGCGCGCAGGCGGGCTACGCAGTCAAGGTACTCCTCTCGCGAATAGCGACGCAGCATGCGCTTTAGCATGCTCGTCGAGCCGCTCTGCATCGGGAGATGCACATGTTCGCAGACGGTCGGCGTCTCCGCCATCGCCGCGATCACGCGATCCGAGAAATCGTTGGGATGCGGACTGGTGTAGCGCACGCGTCGGATCCCATCGACCGCACCGACCGCCCGGAGGAGGTCGGCGAAGTCATGCGTTCCATCGTGATACGAGTTCACCGTCTGCCCGAGGAGGATCACCTCGGTGAGCCCCTGCGCGACGACCGACTGCGTCTCACGTACCACCTCGGCGAGCTGGCGGCTTCGCTCGGGACCTCGCGTCGAGGGGACGATGCAGTAGGTGCACTTATAGTCGCAGCCCCGCTGGACCGGGATCCACGCCTTCACCCCCTCGAAGCGCCGCGCGACCACATCCTCGTAGTGCTCCTCGAGATCGAAGTCGGTGGCGGTCGTCCGCTCCCCACCGCGCGCGCCCTCGATCAGCTGAGGGAGCATCCGATAGGCATCGGGGCCCACCACGAGCTGAACGCGCGTATCGGTCTCGAGAAGACGCGGGCCGAGACGCTGCGCCATACACCCGGTGACCCCGAGCACCGCCCCGGGCTTTAGGTCACGGCGGAGCTCGCCCAGCCGTCCGATCACCCGCTGTTCCGCGTTCTCGCGGATCGCGCAGGTGTTGACCAACACAACGTCCGCGCCCTCGGGGTGTGCGACCGGCGTGTAGCCCGAGGTCTGCAGGGTGCCATACATCAGCTCGGAATCGCTGACGTTCATTTGGCACCCATATGTCTCGATGTAGACGGTGCGGGTCACGAGGCGGCAGGGCGAAGCGGGACGGTGGCGAGGGAGGGACGGGTCGGCAGGACGAGATGAAAGGTACTCCCCTCCCCCACGGTGCTCTCCACCCAGATGCGTCCGCCATGGGATTCGACCGCCACGCGACAGAAGGCGAGCCCGAGCCCCGAGCTCCGCACCTTGGGAGCGCCGGCGTCGCGGAGCTGGGCGAACTTCTGGAAGATCCGCTCGCGGTTCGCCTCTGGGATCCCGGGACCATCGTCTTGCACGCTCAACTGGATCCCCTCCCCGTCGCGCTGCGCGCGGAAGGTGAGGGTCACTGGCACCGACGCATGGGTGATCGCGTTCTGCACGAGATTCGCGAGCACGCGCTTGAGCAGCGTCTTGTCGGCCGCGAAGACGGGGGCGTCCTCCGCCACCTCGATGCGCGTCGTCGTCTGCGCCTGCTGGAACCGTGCGGCCCAATCGAAGCAGAGCTCGGCGAAGAGCGCGGCCGGCGCGATCGGCTCGGGCTGCAGCAGGAGCGACTGCTCCTCCACCTTCGAGACATCGAGGAGGTCCTGGATCAGCCCCAGGAGATCCTCTGCCTGCCCCTCCACATCTGAGAGGGCGCGCCGCGGACGCTCATCGATCGCGCCGTAGTCCCCGTCGCGGAGCATCTCGAGGGTCGCGAGGATCGCGGTGAGCGGGGTCTTGAGGTCGTGCACCACCATCCGCACGAGGTCCTCGCGCGTCCGCTGCTCCCCCTGCAACCGCTCCAAACTCTCCGCGAGGGCATCGGTCGCGCGCTTGAGTTGCAGCAAGCTCCGCACTCGCGCACCGAGCACATGACGGTCGTGCGGCTTGAGCAGGAAGTCGTCGCCGCCGGCCTCGATGGCCTTCACCCGGGCTGAGGGATCGTTCTGTGCGGTGACGAAGATGACGGGGATGCGTACCGTGCGCGGATCCTGCTTGAGCCGCCGACAGACCTCATACCCTGTATCGCGGGGATCGACCCCGAGATCGCCCGCCGGCATCGACACATCGAGCAAGCAGAGGTCCGGTGCCTCGGCGATCGCGCGGGCGAGGGCCGACGGCCCATCCGCGGCATCGATGACGCGATAGCCTAGGGCGGTCAGCTGATCGCGCAGGAGCTCGACATTCGCCTCCACATCATCGGCGACCAGCACGAGCGCACCGGTCGCAGCCCCCGCGATGGTCATCCGACGGGCCTACGGGCGGATGCCGAACCCGAGGGAGAGGAGCCAGGCCTTCTCGGTCGCCACCGACGAGGTGCGCGTGGCGCGCTGGAGCCCGAGATCGATCTGGCCGCGGCTCCGTCCGAGCGGCACGCTGAGTCCACCGGAGGTGGTCCGCTCCCCCACCGCCTTCCCGTCGACGCCGAAGGGCAGCCCACGATCGCGGATTCCCACACGAAGGGCCGTCGACCCGCCGGCGATCCGCGGACCGACCACCTCGAGCCCCGCGCCAACATCGGTCGCATCAAAGGTCGACATCCGCGTCGAGCCAAGCGCGGCCATGCGCGTCCAGCGCGTCTTATCGAACCGCGCGGAAAGCGTGGTATTCGGGATCCCGATCCAGGAGGCACCGATCCCCATGCGGCTCGGCACGTCAGCCGAGGCCAGAAACTGTCCGTCCTGCCGGACCGAGAGCGGGCCGCTGGTCCGCAGCGAGGCGCCGATCACGAGGTCCTTGATCGGCATGCCGATCACCCCGAGCGAGAGCCCGCGCCCGCCGAAGTTGAGCGTCGAGGACTGCTCCGCCGACCCCAGCCCCGAGCTGTCACTGAACGTGCGACCGAAGTCGATCCGATTCTGTCCCGAGACCGCATGGACGGCGAGCCCGACCTGCAGACGTGGACGCACCGCATAGGCGACCGCGAACCGCGCATCGGTGATCCCGCCGTCGCTGCTCGCGATCACCGTTGACGGGGTGGCGATCCCACCGACCGACTGCGTGTCCGCGTACTGATTCAACCAGGTGCGATCGAGGAGGGTCGTGAAGGAGACGCCCGCCGCGAACTTGCCCCAGCCCCCCGAGAGCGCGAAGCCGGGGAATCGCATCACACGCACCGGCTCCTCGGCGCCACCCAACCGCGTGGACCGGTACTCCGGCTCGAACTGCATGTAGACGCTGTACCGCGCACCGGCTGCGAGGGCGGCCGGGTTCACGGCGCTCGCGGCATCGATCTCCGCCGCCGCCCCACCGCCCCCGTTGGCCGCCGCGCTCAGCTGCCCGGTGGGATAGCCGTAGCCCTGAGTCGCCACACTCCCCTGCGCCTGGGCAGTGAGGGCGAGGACCGCGACGAGGAAACCCGGTCGAACGAGGTGGTGGATCATGGCTGACCGTACCGGATGGCAGGGACGTAACTGACGCGAAGGCGCGGCCGCAGCGCCGGTGCGGCGTCGGTCCCGTAGAAGCGCGCGGCCAGCCCGGAGACGCCCTCGATCTCAGGCCGGAGGATGAGGACGCTCGGCACCGCGCGACGGCCATTGACAGTCCGCCACTGCCGGACCACCCCGTTCATCTCGAGCCGCTTGATGCCGGAATCCCCGGGCGCGAGGACGAGCGAGTCGGTGATGAAGGTGCCGAGAGGGGCAAGGAGGCGCGCGGCCCGGTTGAGATCGGTGAGTTCCCACGCCCCGAGCCCGACATGCGCCCGCACGACGAAGGTGCGCGTGGGATCGATGCCACGGATCGGCTCCTGCGTGAGCTCGAGCTTGGCGGTGAGCACCGCCACCGAATCCGTCATCCAACTGGGGAGGTCGAAGCGCAGATAGCTGCGATGCCCCGGGATCCCGCCGACGACGAACCGCTGCGCCGCCGTCGCGTAGGGGGCGCGCACGACGATGAGATAATCCTGCAACTCACCGGCGAGTCCGATCGGGGTGACCGGCGTCTTGGAGAAGGGGCGCGCGGAGAGCGCCGTCACCGCGGTATCGGCCGACGCGCGATACCGAAGCGTCGGCGCCGCCGATCCCCCGGTGCTCCCGGTGACGGTGACCTCCGCCGAGCCGACGGCGCGGAGCTGCAATCCGATGCGCAGGAGCCGCAGGGTGTCCGTCACGATCGACCGCAGCAGCGCGGTGTCGAGCGGGATCTTCACCGCGATCGAGTCTCGGAACCCGGTGCTGTCGATCTGGATCGACCCCAGGCGTCGCGCCGGGGTGAAGTAGGGCAACAAGGTGAGCGGCGCCGAATCCGCCGCCACTGTGTCGGTCACATCGTAGGCGTCGAGGAACATCGTCGCCGGGATCGACGCGCCGGTCCGCTTGAGCTGCACGGCGAGCGTCGCGGAATCCACGAGCGAGATCGCCGTGAGGGTGTCGTTGATCGGCGAGTACTTGCGCGGCAGGGTGTCGAAGCGGACGACGGCCCGCACGTCCAGGGTGTCCCCGCGTGCCGCGAGCAGGAGCGAGGATTCCCCCCCGAGCACCGGGAAAGGCTGGAGCGTGGTATCGAGCACCACCGCAGGATCGATCACCGTGTCGAGGATCGGCACCTGCTGGCCCGGGCAGAGCCCAGGACAGGTCGAGGAGGTCCGGAGCTCCTCGGTGCAGGCACCGAGGGTTGCAGCCGCGACCAGCGCCGCGACGATGGTCGCGCGTCGGAAGGAACGCATCAATGGCGGAAGGAAGCGGGCGTGAAGGGGTCAGGCAGGAGGTCGGCGAGCACCCACCGCGCCTCGCCCCCGTTGGTGGTGCGGGCGATGACGGCGAGGTCGGTACCGAACTCGGCGAGCACCTGACGGCAGACGCCGCAGGGGGGCGTCGGGGTGTCGGCCTCGGTGCTGATGAGCACGGCGCGGAAGCGCTGGTGGCCCGCCGCGACGGCGGCGCCGATCGCGGCCCGCTCGGCACAGGTCCCCGCAGGGTACGACGCATTCTCGACGTTGCACCCGGCGATCACCTTCCCGTCCTCGGTGAGCAACGCCGCTCCGACATGGAACTTGGAATAGGGCGCATACGCATTGCGCATCGCCTCCAGGGCGGCCGCATGGAGCGCCCCGAGGAAGGGCGCGACGGGGTCGAGGCTCACCGCACCACCTGCGCAAGGAACGAGGTCCCGCGCCCACGGAACGGGATCCCCAGCCACTCCGCCACGGTCGCGCCGAGGTCGGAGAAGGTGGACCGCCGCCCGAGGTCGACCGGGGTCACCCGAGGACCGACGACCAGGACCGGCACGCACTCGCGGGCGTGATCGGTGGACGGGGTCGTCGGGTCGTTACCATGGTCGGCCGTGATGAAGAGCAGGTCGTCCTCGCGGAGGGCGGCGATGAGTTCAGGGAGCGCGGCGTCGAACGCCCGCACCGCCTGATCGAACCCCGGAACGTCGTTCCGGTGCCCGTACAACTGGTCGAAATCTACAAGGTTGGCGAAGCAGAGCCCATCGGGACCGGTGCGGAGCCAATCGAGGAGCCTCGCGATCCCCTCGGCGTTGTCCTTCGTGTGGCCCCCCTCCAGCCCTCGCCGCGCGAAGAGGTCGTCCACCTTCCCCACCCCGACCCGCGGGATCCCGGCCGCCGCGAGCGCGTCCAGGAGGGTCTCCGACGGGGCGGCGATCGCGTAGTCGCGCCGGTTCGCCGTGCGGGTGTACGCCCCCGGACTCCCCACGAAGGGCCGCGCGATCACGCGGGAGATGCCGTGCGGGGGGACGAGCATCGCACGCGCCGTCTCACACGCGGCATAGAGTTCGGCGAGGGGCACCGTCTCTTCGTGCGCCGCGATCTGGAAGACCGAATCGGCGGAGGTGTAGAGGATCCATTCCCCCGTCTCCTGGTGGCGCTCGCCGTAGTCGGCGAGGATCGCCGTCCCACTGCCGACCACATTGCCGAGCACCCCACGCCCGGTGCGCGCCGCGAATTCGGTGACCAGCTCAGGGGGAAAGCCGTGCGGGTAGGTCGGGAAGGGTTTGGCGAGATGGACCCCGGCGAGCTCCCAGTGGCCCGTGGTGCTGTCCTTCCCCGAGGAGCGGGGCTCCATCAGGCCGAAGGCCGCTGTGGGTTGTGGCACCGGCGCGACGCCATCGAGCGGGGCGATGCGGCCGAGCCCGAGTCGCTCGAGTTGCGGGACCCGCAGGCCGCCGACGGCGCGCGCGAGGTTCCCCAGCGTGTTGGAGCCGACGTCGCCGTAGACCGCGGCGTCCGGCGCCTCGCCGATCCCCACGCCATCGAGGACGAGGATGAGCGCCCGTCTCATGCCTCTCCTCCTCGGTAGCGATGCGGGAGCCGTGAGCGGAGCCCGTTGAGCAGTTCGTAGGGCGAGAGCCCCGCACGCGTCGCGACCCCATCGAGGGTCAACGTCTCGGTGCCGTCGGTCCCGATCACGGTGACCACATCACCAACCGTGGCCTCGACCTCCGTCACATCGGCCATCGTCATATCCATGGTGACGTTGCCGATCATCGGCACGCGGCGCCCATGGAGGAGTCCATCCGACCAGTTGGAGAGGGCGCGACGCCACCCATCGGCGTGCCCGATCGCGACGGTCGCGACGCGGATGCGGCGCGGTGCACGCCAGGTCGCCCCATAGCTCACCGTCTCCCCGGCCTCGATCCACCGGAGCTCGAGGATGCGCGCGCGCACATGGACCACCGAATCGGGATGGATCACCGCATGAGGGCCGCCGGAGAGGCCATAGAGGAAGGCACCTGGGCGCGTCGCACCAAACGGTGAGGTGGCACGGCGCGCCATCGCCGGGCTGTTGTCGGCGTACACCAACGCGGGTCGCGACGGGAGCGCGGCGACCGCCTGCGCGAATCGCGACTCCTGCTGCGCGATCGATTCGGCATCAGCATCCGCCGAATGGAAGTGCGTGTAGACGCCAGCCGGGGGGTGAGCCGTAAGGACGGCGCGGAGCGTATCGACCGCATCCCAGGCGATCCCTTCGCGGTGCATCCCCGTGTCGATCACCAGATGCCAGGCCCCGCCCCCGAGCCCCGCCCACGCCATGATCTGCTCGGCGCTCGAGAGCGACGGCGTGAGCCCGGCGGCGCGTGCGCGGGCGAGCTCGTGCGGGAGGCACGGGGTGTAGAGGATGATCTTCCGCGAGATGCCCGCCACGCGCAGCTCCTCCCCCTCCGCAGGGACCGAGACGCCATAGGCGTGTGGCGCGAGGGGCTCGAGGACCCGGACGATCGGGAGCACACCCAGCGCGTAGGCATCGCCCTTCACCATCGGGATCATGGGGAGCCCAGTGTGCGCCGCGACGCGCTCGGCGTTGCGACGGACCGCGTCGAGGTCGACCTCGATCCAGGCGCGCAGCGGAGCCACCGCCTCCGCGGTGAGCGGCGGTGCCTCACTCAGTGGAAGGCTAGATTCCCGTGACATGAGAATCTGCAAGACTACCGGCCCCCTCTGAGCCATGCAAGACGACCGCCGCCCCCGCGCTTCGCTCGACGATGCCCTCGCGATCATGCGCGACCTACGCGCCCGCGATGCCTGGGATCGCGCCCAGACCCACGCCTCCCTCCGCCCCTACCTCAACGAGGAGATGCATGAGCTGGACGACGCCCTCCGAGACGGGGACGACGCGGCGATGTGTGGGGAGCTTGGCGATGTGTTGTTACAGGTACTCTTCCACGCCGTGATCGCCGAGGAGCGGGGCGCCTTCGGCCCCGAGCAGGTGGCGGGCTCGCTCGTGCACAAGATGCGGACGCGGCACCCCTGGCTCTACGGGACCGAGACCGAGCGGACGCCGTGGGAGCAGATGAAGGCCAAGCACCGTCGGTCGTTGGCGGGGGGGCTCCCGAGCGGACTCCCCGCCTTGCACCGCGCGCATCGCCTGCAGGAGCGCGCCGCTGGCGTGGGCTTCGACTGGCCCGATGTGGAGGGACCGCTGCAGAAGGTCGCGGAGGAGTTGGACGAGGTGAAGGCGCAGATCGCGCAGGATGGCGCAACCTTCGACACGCATGGCGTGCCGAGTGCCGATCCGCGCCACGCCGCGCTCGAGGAGGAGCTCGGCGATCTGCTCTTCGCGGTGGTGAATCTCTGTCGGAAGGCGGGGACACATCCCGCGCTCGCGCTCGACAGGGCGAACACGAAGTTCCAGCGGCGATTCGAGGCGGTGGAGACGATCGCGACGGCGCGCGGGCTCGACGTTCGCACCGCGGGGCTCGAGGCGCTCGACGTGATCTGGGACGAGGTGAAGGCGGCGGAACGGAGCCGCTAGGCGCCGTACGGGACCCAGATGTTCTTGACCTGTGTCGCCTCGCGCAGCAGCGCCCGCATATCGTCGGGCACCGACGCATCACGCGAGGTGAGCCGACAGAAGGTCCGCTTCATGTTCCCCGCCGAGGCGAGCTCCATCGTGCGCCGCCCGGCCTCCGTGCCCATGAACCAGAGCGCCTCCACATCGTCGTGCTCGGCGAGCACCTTCCCGAGCGACTCGCTCGCTCCGGTGACGATGTTGACCACGCCGCCAGGGAGATCGGAACTCTCGAAGACGGTGTAGAGGTCGGTCGCAGCGAGGGGATGCGCCTCGCTCGGGATCGCGACGACGGTGTTCCCCGTCGCGATGAGGGGCGCGACCATCGAGACGAAGCCCAGCAGCGGCGCTTCGTTCGGCGCGACAACACCGACCACCCCGATCGGCTCCTGCATCGCGATGGCGACGCCGCGAAAGGGGACCTGATGCACCGCGCCATCCCACTTGTCGGCCCACGCGGCATACGCGAAGCAGGCCTCGATGCTCTGCTCCACCTCGCGCTTCGCCTCGCGCCCACTGGCACCGGTCATCGCGCGAAGCCGCGCCACGAACTCGTTGGTGCGCGCGCTCAGGTTCTCCCCGAGGTAGTAGAGGATCTGCGCGCGCAGATGCCCAGTGGAGGTCGCCCATCCCTTGGCCGCCGCGTGCGCCGCCTCGACGGCGTTGCGGAGGTCCTTGCGATTGCCCTCACCCGCCTCGCCGACGATTCGCCCCTTGAGGTCGAGGATCGCACGCGAGTAGCCGGAGTCGGGACGCGCCTGCTTCCCGCCGATGAAGAGCTTCGCGGTGCGATCGACCTGTTCGATCGGGCTCAGGACCGGCCCACGCGGCGTCTCGGGGGCACGTGCGGCGGCCCTCTTCTCCTGACGCGCGCGGCGGACCGCGGCCTCGGAGGCCCGCGTGGCGCCCTCAGGGAGGAGGTACTCCCACATCCCCTCCTTCCCGCCTTCGCGACCAAAGCCGCTCTCGCGATACCCGCCGAACCCAGCCGCGGCATCGAAGAGATTCGTCGCATTCACCCAGACCACGCCCGCCTTGAGCTTAGGCGCGATGTCGAGCGCGAGATTGATGTTCTCCGTCCAGAGACTCGCCGCGAGTCCATACACCGTATTGTTGGCGAGTGCGACCGACTCCTCCGGGGTGCGGAAGGTCATCGCGACCATCACCGGACCGAAGATCTCGACCTGCGCGATCGTGCTCGCCGGCGAGACATTCGTGAAGAGGGTCGGCGGGAAGAAGCAGCCGGTGCTCGGCACCGCGCCGGTCGCCTGGTAGCGCGTCGCCCCCTCGGCCTCGCCCTGCGCACAGAGCGCACGGATCCGCTCCAACTGCTCCGGCGCGACGATTGCCCCCATATCGATCCCCTTATCGAGGGGACGTCCAACGCGCAGGGTCTCCATGCGCGCGCGTAACTTCGCGATCAGACGATCGTGGATCCCCTCCTGTACGAGGAGGCGTGACCCGGCGCAGCAGACCTGCCCCTGATTGAACCAGATCGCATCGACCACGCCCTCGACCACGGCGTCGAGATCGGCATCCTCGTACACGATGAACGGCGACTTCCCACCGAGTTCGAGCGAGAGCTTCTTCCCGGATCCCGCCGTCGCCTTACGAATGATCTTCCCCACCTCGGTCGAGCCGGTGAAGGCGATCTTGTCGACACCAGGGTGTAAGACGAGCGCCGCGCCAGTCGCGCCATCCCCAGTCACGATGTTCAGCACGCCGGCCGGGAGCCCCGCCTGCGCCGCGAGTTCGGCGAAGAGGAGCGCAGAGAGCGGGGTGAACTCCGCCGGCTTCAAGACCACGGTGTTCCCCGCCGCGAGCGCCGGCGCGACCTTCCACGCCAACATGAGCAAGGGGAAGTTCCAGGGGATGATCTGCCCCACCACTCCCACTGGGCCATAGCCCGGGAATTCGGACGGGAGGAGCTGCGCCCATCCCGCATGGTAATAGAAGTGACGCGCCACGAGCGGGATATCGAGATCGCGCGTCTCGCGGATCGGCTTCCCGTTGTCCATCGACTCGAGTACCGCGAAGAGCCGCGCATGCTTCTGCACCATGCGGGCGAGCGCGTAGAGATGCCGCGCCCGCTGATGCGGGGTGAGCTTGGCCCACTTCCCGAAGGCGCCACGCGCCGCCTTCACCGCGACCTCGACGTCGGCGGCAGTCCCTTGCGTGACCCTCGCGAGCGGGGCGTTGGTGCTCGGATCGATCACCGGGAAGGTCTTCCCCGGCTTGGTCCACTTCCCGGCTATGAAGTGCCCGAAGGTCGCATCATGCGCGGCGAGCCAGGCGCGCGCCTCAGCGTCGCTCTCCGGAGCGGGCCCGAGATCCATCGACTGGAAGAGTTCGGCGACGCGAGTCATGGCATCGGCTGGCGATGGGCCGCTGCGTAGCGCCCGGTGACGTGATGTTCGAGCTGACGCTCGATATCGGTGAGGAGCCCCGAGGCCCCGAAGCGGAAGAGATCGGGCTGCAACCAGCGCACGCCCAATTCCTCCTTCATGAGGAGGAGATAGTCGAGCGCCGGCTTGGCGGCGCGGATCCCGCCGGCGGGCTTGTATCCCACCTGGAAGCCGGTCGCCTCATGGTACTCGCGGATCCGGCGCGCCATCACGAGCGAGACGGGGAGGGTCGCGTTCACCCCCTCCTTCCCCGTGCTCGTCTTGATGAAGTCGGCCCCCGCCTGCATCGCCACCCAGCTCGCGCGCGCGACGTTGGTGAGGGTCGCGAGCTCGCCGGTGGCGAGGATCGCCTTGAGATGCGCGTTGCCACAGGCCTCGCGAAAGGCGCGGACCTCGTCGTAGAGCGCGGTCCATTCACCGGTGAGCACATGAGCCCGCGTGATCACGATATCGATCTCGTGAGCGCCGGCGGCGACAGAAGCGCGGATCTCGGCGAGTCGAGTCTCAAAGGGCGAGAGGCCGGCCGGAAAGCCCGTCGAAACCGCCGCGACGGGGATCCCGCTCCCCTCGAGGGCGCGTACCGCGGTCTCGACCCAGCGGTGATAGACACAGACCGCCCCGACGGTAATCCCGAGTGGCTCGGCGCCAAGGGCAGTGAGGATGTCATCGCGGACGGGGCGCAGCGCCTTGGCGCAGAGCCGCGTCACGTTCCCGGCGGTGTCATCGCCAGAGAGTGTGGTGAGATCCATCAGCGTGATCGCCTTAAGCAACCAGGCGGCCTGCCACTCCTTCTTCACGGTGCGCCGCGTTGGGATCGTCGCGGCACGGCGCTCGGCGGCGCTCCGATTCACGCGGATCGCCCGCACCCGCTCGAGGTCGAGGGGTTGGCCCGCGTTGCGATGCATCACGGGCGGAGCCGGTGCATCATCCGAGGGAAGGGAATGCACTCGCGGATGTGCGGCGTGCCGCAGATCCAGGCGACGGTGCGCTCCAAGCCGAGTCCGAAGCCCGAGTGCACGAAGGTCCCGTACTTGCGGAGATCGAGATACCAGCCGTACGCGTCGAGAGGGAGCCCCTCCTCCTGGATGCGATGGAGGAGCTTGTCGTAGTCGTCCTCGCGCTGCGAACCACCGATGATCTCGCCATACCCCTCCGGCGCGAGCATGTCATCGCAGAGGACGGTACGCGGATCGGCGGGGTTCTCCTTCATGTAGAAGGCCTTCGCTTCCTTGGGGTAGTTGCAGATGAAGATCGGGGTCTCGTAGTCCTCCACGAGGAGCGCCTCGTCCTCGGCGCCCAGATCCTCCCCCCACTGCACCGCGCTCCCCTTCTTCTGCAGGGTGGCGACGGCGTCGGTGTAGTCGATGCGCGGGAAGGGACCACGGATCCTCTCAAGCTTGGTCACGTCGCGCTCGAGTTCGGCGAGCTCCGCCCGACGACGCTCCACCACGCGCTGCACGAGGAAGGAGACGAAGTCCTCCTGCAGCTGCATGTTCGCATGCGTGTCGTTGAAGGCGACCTCGGGCTCGATCATCCAGAACTCGGTCAGATGGCGCCGCGTCTTGGACTTCTCCGCGCGGAAGGTCGGCCCGAAGGTGTAGATCTTCCCGAAGGCGGCAGCGGCCGCCTCGCCGTAGAGCTGCCCCGTCTGCGCGAGGTAGGCGTTCCCCTCGTCGAAGTACTCGGTACTGAAGAGCCCGCTCCGCTCACCGATCGCGGCGGTGAGGATGGGCGTGTCGACGCGGAGGAAGCCGCGCTCGTAGAAGAAGTCGTGGATCCCCTGCTCGATCTCGTTGCGGATGCGCATGATCGCGACTTGCCGCGGCGTGCGCAGCCAGAAGTGGCGATGATCGAGGAGGAAGTCGACGCCGTGTTCCTTGGGCTGGATCGGATAGTCGAGCGGGCTAGCGCCGATTACCGACAGTGTGGTGACCCCCAGCTCGACCCCGCCGACCTGGCGTGCATCGGCGCGCACCGCACCGGTGACGGTGATCGAGGTCTCGAGCGTCAGGGTGCCAAAGGTCTCCCATGAGGCCTCATCGACCTCCTTCTTCACGACGACGCACTGCAGGAGCCCCGTGCCATCGCGCAGCACGATGAAGGCGATCTTGCCGGAGGAGCGGAGATGGGTGACCCACCCTCGGACGGTGACGGTCTGCCCGACACGGTCGGGGAGGTCGGCGATGCGAATCACGGGCTCGGTGCTGGACATCCCTCAAAACTAGGGGGGATCACCCGACGCGGAAGAGCTCCAACGCGCGGCCGTAGCCGCGTCGGAGCACCTGCTTGATGCGCCGATGCTCGGGGCGGGCCAGGTCGGGGTCCTCGTCCACCAGGCGGTCGGCGGCGATCCGGGCCGCATCGCTCAGGGCCTCGTCCTTGAGGGGGTCGGCGATCCGGAAGGTGGGGACCCCGCTCTGCCGCTCCCCGAAGAGGTCCCCCATCCCGCGGATGGCAAGGTCGGCGCGGGCGATCTCGAAGCCATCCTCGCTCCGCACGATCACCTGCAGGCGCTCCGCCGCCTCCGCGCCCACATCCCCCAGCAGGATGCAGAACGACTCGGCGGCCCCACGTCCGACCCGCCCCCGGAGCTGGTGCAGTTGCGAGAGCCCGAAGCGCTCCGGATGTTCGACGACCATCACCGTCGCGTTGGGGACGTCGATCCCGACCTCGATCACCGTGGTCGCGACCAGGACATCGATCGCCCCATCGCGGAACCGGCGCATCACCTCGTCCTTCTCGTCGGCGGCCATCCGGCCGTGCAGGAGGGCGAGCCGGAGGCCGGCGAGGGGACCACTCGTCAACTCCTCGCAGGCCGTGGTCGCGGCGGTGAGGGCGATCTTCTCTGATTCCTCGACCAGCGGGTAGACGATATACGCCTGCCGCCCCGCCTCGACCTGCGCGCGGATGAAGGCCATCACCTTGGCGCGCGCCGATTCGGGGCGCATCGCGGTCGTCACCGGCTTCCGGCCCGGGGGCCGCTCATCGAGCAGACTCACGTCAAGGTCGCCGTACATCGTGAGGGCGAGGGAGCGTGGGATCGGGGTCGCCGACATGAGCAGGACATCGGGCTTCTGCGGCCCCATCCCCCGCTCCGCCAGCGCGCGGCGTTGATCCACGCCGAAGCGGTGCTGCTCGTCGATGATCGCGAGCCCCAGCGCGCGGAACGCTGTCTTCACTTGGACGAGTGCGTGGGTGCCGACCACGAGGCAGGGCTCCCCCCCTTCCATGCGCGTGGCGGCGAGCCGGCGTTCGGCCGCGCTCCGGCTCCCGGTCAGGAGCACCGGGACGATCCCCAGCGGCGCCAAGAGCCGATCGATCGTCCGCGCATGCTGTTCGGCGAGTAGCTCGGTCGGCGCCATGAACGCCACCTGCTGGTCGTTCTCCATCGCGAGCAACGCGGCGAAGAGCGCGACGACGGTCTTCCCCGTCCCCACATCGCCCTGCAGCAAACGATGCATCCGCGTCGCGTCGCACATATCGGCGACGATCTCCCGGATGCTCCGCACCTGCGCCTTGGTGAGCGTGAAGGGGAGGACCTCACGGAACCGTGCCGTGAGCGCCTTCTTGTTGACGAAGCGGATCCCATCGCGGGCATTGCGGGTGAGTTGCCGAGCCTTGCGATGGAGGAGATGGACGAAGAGGAGCTCCTCGAAGGCTAACCGTGATCGTCCCTCGAGTGCCGCCGCCACCGAGGCCGGCCGATGCACCGCCGCCAGCGCTTCGCGGAGCGCTGGCACCCCCGCCGCCGTGAGCATCGGCGCGGGGAGATACTCCTCGACCAACGGGAGCAGTGCATCGAGATGCGACTCGATCAGCCCGCGGATCACCTTGACCGAAAGCCCCTCGGTGGCGCCGTAGACCGAGAGCACGCGCCCCCCCGTCGTGCCATCGGCGCCGGCGCCGAGGTTCACGAACTCGCGGGGGGCCAACTGGCGGCCATGGAAGAAGCGCACCGGCCCACTGAGCAGGAGCACATCCTCCTTCTTGATCTGCCGATCGAGCCAGGGCTGCCCCGGCCACGCAACCTCGATCAACCCGGACGCATCCTGCACCACCGCCTGGAAGACGCGCAGTCCCTTCTTCGTGGGAAGGATCCCCGTGCTGATCACCGTCCCGATCACCGTCGCATCGTCGCCGATGCGGAGCGAGTTGATCGACCGGACCGTGGTGGCATCCTCGTAGCGATGCGGGATATGCCAGAGCAGATCCCCCGCCGTGAAGATGTTGAGTCGCTTGAGGAGCTCGGCGCGCCGCGGGCCGACCCCGGTCAGATAGGTCACCGGGGTCTCGAGCGTCAGGCGCACCGGTGGCCTGGGGCTCACTCCTCGAGGAGCTCGCGTGCGAAGGTCGCCGCATCGAAGGGCTGTAGATCGGCGGCCTGTTCCCCCGTCCCCAGGAACTTCACCGGGACATCGATCGCCTCATGGACCGCGACCACCACCCCGCCACGGGCCGTACCATCGAGCTTGGTCACCACGAGCCCGGTGACGGGGACCGCGGCGGAGAAGATCTTCGCCTGCTGCACCGCGTTCTGTCCGACGGTCCCATCGAGCACGAGGAGCGCCTCGTGCGGCGCGCCCGGGAGCCGCTTCTCCACCACGCGCTGCACCTTCTTGAGCTCATCCATCAGCGCCCCACTCGTGTGCAGACGTCCGGCAGTGTCGATGACGACCACATCCACGCCGCGCGCGACGCCGGCATCGATCGCTTGGAACGCCACCGCGGCGGGATCGCCACCGGGTGCGCCCCCGACGAACTCGGCGCCGGTCCGCTCCGCCCAGACCTTGAGCTGATCGATCGCACCGGCGCGGAAGGTGTCGCCCGCGCCAAGGAGGACGCGCTTCCCCTCGGTCCGCAGGCGCGAGGCGAGTTTGCCGATGAAGGTCGTCTTCCCCGCACCGTTCACGCCGAGGACGAGGATGACGGCGGGGCGCTCGGTCGGCAGATGCAGCGCGGGATCATGGCGGCCAGCACGGAGCGCACCCTCGATCTCCACACGGAGGGCGGCGAGGAACTCGTCCGCGCTCCTGATCTTCCCACGGCTCGCCTGCGCTCGGATCGCCTCCACCAGGCGCAGTGTCACCGGGACACCGAAGTCGGCCTCGAGGAGCATCTGCTCCACCCGCTCGAGCGAGCCTTCGTCGACGCCCCCGCGCGCGAGCACCGCCACGTCGGTAAGCGCGATCGCCTTGATGCGCTGCCAGAGGGACTTCTTGGGGAGGTCGCCGGCCTGCCTCGAGAGGAACGCCATGAGTGAAACGTAGCGTCAGCGGAGCCCGCGTCGACGCCGGAGCATCCACTCGAACGAGAGTGCCGCGAGGGCGAGGGCGAAGAGCCACCAGCGCCCGCGCGCACCGAGAGCACGGCCCATCGCCTCACCGGTGCCCACCGGACCACTCGACACCGTCGGGGCCCGAGGGCGCTGCTCCGCCCGTCGCGCCATCTCGCGCGCCCGCACCGTGGCCTCGGTCGCCCCAACCGAATCGGTCGCCGCACCCGGCGCCGCACCGGCCCAATCGACCAGCGCCCCGACGAGGGCGTCGTACGACTCGGCGCTGCGCCCGCCGCGGGACTTCCATCGCCAGAAGCCAGCCGCCGGGATCCGCACCACCCGCTGCCCGATCGCGTCGCGCTCCGTGACGCGGATCGCCGCGCGCGATTCGAACCGGCGCCCACGCCGAGTCTCCACCACCGTCGTTTCATCGGCGCGCGCTCGCGTCGAAGCCACGTCGAGCGGGGGGAGCGAGTCCCACGGGAGCCCACTCACCGCGTCGGAGAGCGGGGAGGGCGACGATGGTGCCACCGGGTAGTACTCGTCCCCAGGCGGCGGGGGACTCATCAGGATGAGCCCGGCCGTGCGAAGCGCGTCAGGCGCGCCAAGGAAGGCGGTATCGCCGTGCAGCAGGAGGAGCGAGGCCTCCTGTGCCTCGCGCCGGATCACACTCTCCTCCACCGGCGCGAGGGTCCCATCGACCCGCCAGACCCCTTTCGCCACCTGCCAGTAGGCGCGCACCGGCCCGCGGCGCACCGCGCGCAGGGCCGCGACCGCGAAGCGCGCATCCTGATCGGGGGCGGTCGAGATCACGACCGCGGCGGCGCCCCCCGTGATGCGCATCGGGACCGTGATCGAATCGGTGATGTTGGTCCCGTCGAGGAGGCGCGCGGTGAGTCGCACCGTTCCCTCCATGGCACCGAGGGGGACCGGCACGGCGACCACGCGCGTCTCATACGGCCCCATCGCCTCGAGGGCGCGGCGCTCGACCACCTGCGCATCGCGCTCCAGTGAGAGCTGCCGCGCGGGTGCCCCCTGTGCATCGGCGGTGACCGACACCTGTGCGAGGATCGTGTCGCCGGCCGGGGCCGCTCCCGGGGCATCAAATGCCGTGAGGACCGCGGTCGCGCGGGAGGGACGATCGACGCGATGCACCGTGGAGCCGATCGGGAGTCGCGCGACCCACGCCGGATCGTCGAGTCTCCCGTCAGTCACCACATGGACCGGACGCCCCGTGGCCAGCGCCCACTCCACCACCGGTCGGATCCGAGAACCATTATCCGTCGGCTGATCGGGGATCGGCGCGGAGCGCAGCGAATCCCCGAAGAGGCGCAGCGCATCGGCGTGGCCATCGAGGAGGGAATCGACGACGGCGCCCGCGGCGCGCCAAGCGACGTCATCGTTGCCGGCGATCCAGCTCGCCGAGACGTCGAGCGCGACCACCGGCCGGGGCGAGACCGCGCGGCGGATCGGGGCGTCGACCAGCGCGGCCACCACCGCGGTGACGCCGACCCAGCGGAGGATCGGGAGCGCGATGGTGCCTCGGGACAGCTCGCCGCGATAGAGCACGCCGGTCAACACGACGCCGATCAGTGCGGCGAGCCCCCAGGTGATCATCGGTGTGTGTGGCTCTGGCGCGACGACTCAGTTGGTCACGGCGGCGCGCACGAGCCCCGTGGGCCCCTCGAGCGCCTGCTGTGCCACGCGGCGGACCGACCCGAACCGGTCGAGATCGGCGCCACGCAAGGCCGGCCCCGCCGCCGACTGCAACGCCGCACGCGGATCGCGATGCGTCCCACGCACCAGCACCTCGAAGTGGAGATGCGGCCCCGTCGAGAGCCCCGTCGACCCCACATAGCCGATCGTCTGGCCGATCGAGACGCGCGCGCCCGACCGGATCGCCGGCCCGAACCCGCGCAGATGCGCATAGCGCGTGACGAAGCCATTGATGTGGCGCACCTCGACGACGTTGCCATAGCCCCCGCGGCGGCCGGCGAAGGTGACGGTGCCGTCACCGATCGTGCGGACCGGAGTGCCCGAGGCGGCGGAGTAATCGAGGCCCTTGTGCGCACGCCAGGTGCCGAGCACCGGGTGTCGCCGGCCCCCGAACCCACTCGACATCCGACGAAACGAGAGGGGGGCACGGAGGAAGGTCGCGGCCAACGAACGCCCATCCTGATCGTAGTAGCGGCTCCGGCCCGAGGCACCTTCGAGGCGAATCGCCTGGACCTCCTTGCCGCCCCGCTCGAGCCCCGCGGCCAAGACCCGCCCGATGCGCGAGGCCCCCGTCTGCAGCGACTCACGCTCGACCACGACTCGCAGGCGATCGCCCTGCTGCAGGTCGCGCGACATGTCGACGCGATACTCGTAGATGTCAGCGACGGTCCAGGCGAGCTCCTGACGCGCGCTCCCCGAGAGCCAGTCGGCGGCGCCCGCATCGATGGCGGCGTAGAGGTTGCTCTGCACCGTCCCGCGGATGAGCACGGTGTCGGTCGTCCACGGGAGGCGCTCGTCGGTGGCACGCCACTCGCCGGCCTCGTCGCGCCGCGCCACGATGATCCGGTCCACGCCAAGGAAGAAGCGGACCTCGTTCCCCGGGGAGCCAGCCGAATCACCACGCACCTCGATCGTCATCCCGGCACGGAGCCGCCGCGAGTCGAGGGGGGTGGCCTCGAGGATGTTCGCTGCCTCGAGGGGATCGAAGCCACGGCGCTGGAGGAGGGCCGTCAGGGTCTCGCCGCGCCCGAGGGTATCGGCGCGCGACCAGCGTCGCACGACGGTGGGATCGAGGAGCTCCCCCGGCCGACCGACGCGAGGGGCTGGCAAACGAAGTGCGGCGATCGCGAGCGCCGCGACCACCGCACCGAGAAGGAGACGCCCCGCCCGGGGCATCAATCCATCTGCCTCCGGATGAACGTCGGGATCTCCATATCCCCGAGGTCCTCGAGCGGGAGAGCGGCCGGGCGCGGACGCGCCGCGGGCATGGCGTTGCCGGTCACGAGCGGCGCGGCAGCGGGCGCCGGGGTCTGACGGGCGGCGCGGATCGCCGGATCGATCGGGATGACCGGGGTCGATGCCGCACGGCCGATGAGGGCCGCCCCCGTGACCTTCCGCTCGAACCCGGTGGCGATCGCGGTCACGCGCACCTCGCCCTGCATCGCGGGCTCGTAGACGGCACCGAAGATGATCTCGGTCTCCTCGCCCACCGCCTCCTTCACGATATCCGAGATCGTGGTGACCTCGCCCAAGGTGAGCTCCATCCCGCCGGTGATGTTGATCAGCACGCCACGCGCGCCCGCGATCGAGACGTTGTCGAGGAGTGGCGAGTCGATCGCCATCCGCGCGGCATCGACCGCGCGATTCTCCCCGCGCCCGATCCCCGTCCCCATGATCGCCGAGCCACCGTCCTTCATGACGGTGCGCACATCGGCGAAGTCGACGTTCACGACCCCCGCCTTGGTGATGATGCTCGAGATGCCGCCGGTCGCCTGGAGCAGCACCTCGTCGGCCTTCTTCAGCGCATCCTGGAACGGGATCCCCTTCCCCACGACGGCGAGGAGTCGCTCGTTCGGGACGACGATCAGCGTGTCGACATGCTTCGCCATCTCGGCGATCCCCTCGTCCGCTTGGCGCATCCGCTTACGCCCCTCGAAGAGGAAGGGCTTGGTCACGATGCCGACGGTGAGGGCGCCCGCTTCCTTGGCGATCTCGCAGATGATCGGCGCGGCCCCGGTCCCGGTGCCGCCGCCCATCCCACAGGTCACGAAGACGAGGTCGGACCCCGCGAGGGCGCGGGCCACCTCATCACGATTCTCCTCGATCGCCTGACGGCCGATCTCCGGCCGCGCGCCGGCGCCAAGACCGCGCGTCAGCTTCTTGCCGATCTGGACCTTCACATCCGACTTGGAGTTGATCAGCGCCTGCGCATCGGTGTTCACCGAGATGAACTCGACGCCGTCGAGCTGCTCCTCGATCATGCGGTTGACGGCATTGCCGCCACCCCCGCCGACGCCCACGACCTTCATGCGGGCGTTCTGTGCGGCGTGATCCTCGAGCTCGAAGATGTTCATGGCGCGGCGGACTCCATCGGAGGGGACGTGGGGACTGCAGCGGCGACGGCGGAATATAACGCAACCGCCGTCTCCGGTCCTATATCCCGAAGACGACCGACCCCCAGCGATGGAAACGGACTAGAAGAAGTCCTGCAGCCAGGTCTTGACCTTGCCCGCGAACTGGTCCATCGAGGGCGTCGCCGGCAACCCGAGGCGCCGACCGCCCTTGGAGGCCCCGGCCCCCATCGCGACACGATGCGCCCCGTACTGGACGAGGCCCGTCACCGTCGCGAAGCGCGGGGACTGCACGGCATCGGCGAGGCCGCCGAGTGACTCGCCCGGGACCCCGAGTCGCGCGCCGGTCCCGAACACATCGCTCGCGAGATCCGCCGTGCCGGGCTGCGCTGCGGCGCCGCCCGTCACCACGACGCCCGCGGCGAGCTTGGGGATCAACCCCGCCCCTTCCACATCGCGCAGCACCAGCTCGAAGATCTCCTGCGTGCGCTGATGGATGATGTGGGCCAGCAACGACCGCGGGATCTCACGCTCCCCCTGCGCCCCCGTGCTCGGGAGGCGCAACCGTTCGTCATGCGGCACCAGCGGCTCGAATGCGGCGCCGTAGGTCGCCTTCAGCTGCTCCGCGTCGGCCTGCGTGACGCCGAGCCCGTGGACGATATCGCTCGTGACGTTCATCCCACCGTAGGGAATGGTCCCGAGATGCCGGATCTTCCCCTCGTGGAACACCGCCACATCGGTGGTGCCAGCGCCGAGTTCGATCAGCGCGACGCCCAGCTCCTTCTCATCATCGGTCAACACCGCGAGGGCGCTGGCAAGTGGCTCGAGGACGAGCTCCCCCACACGATACCCCGCGCGCTCCACCGCCTTGCGCAGGTTCATCGCCGGCGAGGCGCCGATCGTGACGAGATACATCTCGGTCTCGAGCCGCGTGCCGATCATCCCGATCGGGTCGCGAATCCCGAAGCTTTTGTCGACGGTGTATTCCTGCGGGATCGCATGGATGAGCTCGCGGTCCTGCGGGATGCTCTGGGCGCGCGCCACCGCGTTCGCGCGGTCGACGTCGGCCTTGGTGATCTCCGCCCCGGTGATCGAGGCGATCCCGGTGGAGGTCATCGCCTGCATGTGCTCACCCGCGATCCCGGCATAGACGGTCTCGACCTTCGCCCCCGCCATCCGCTCGGCATCCTGCAGCGCCCTGGCGATCGATCGCTGCGTCTCCTCGATATCCGCGACCACGCCCTTGCGGAGTCCCGTCGTGCGCGACTGTCCCACCCCGAGGATGTTCACCGTGGGATGCTTGGGCAGATCCCCCACGACCTCCGCGATCACCGCGGTGGTCTTGGCGGATCCGATGTCGAGGCCAGCGACGAGACGATCAGGGTTCATGGCGTGGTCGAGAGTCGGGCCACCACCTGGTCGCGAAAGCGGAGATCGAGCTCCACCGCCGTCCGTCCACGGGTGACGAGGTCCTGCTGTACGGCGAGCGCCTCGGCGAGGCGCCCTGATGAGACGTCCGCCCCAGCGAGGAGACGGACACTGGCGAGTTCCAGCACCACCGCGCCCTCCGGCCCTCGACGAGCATCGCTCACCTGCGCGTAGAGCGCGGGGAGCGCGTCTTGCACCTCGCTCAACAACCGCAGGAGGAGCGTGTCGCGGGTCGCCAGCACGGGGAGATCGACATCGATGGCGGTGGGATCCACCGGGAGGGTCGCGCCGTCGGCATCGGTGACGCGCAACCCGGATGGCGTGTTCACCAGCGCCACCGGCGGGCGTTCCGTCACCTGCACCACGAGCGTCCCCGGGAGCCGCCGCCGAATGCGCACCTCGCGCACCTGCGGATGCTCTCGGACCCGCGCCACCAAGGGCGACGTCCCGTCCCAGATCGAGGCGGTGGTGTCGACCCTCAACCTCGAAACGATTTCGTCGGGGGCCGCGTAACGGGTCCCCTCGATCACCACGCGCCGCACTTGGAAGAACTCCATGCGCCGCAGCCCTTCGCGCCCCCACCAGGGGCTCGAGACGAGCACCACCACGATCGTCCCGCGCCAGAGCCAGCGAAGGCGCTGTCTCAGGCGGTCGCGCCAGCTGACCTCGTCGGTCACGCCTCCAACCTCGCGAGGAGCTCGGGCCCCGTCTTGGTCACGTCCCCCGCCCCGACGGTGAGCACCACATCGCCTTCCCGCACGAGATCGGCGAGGGCAACCGCCATCGTGTCACGCGGCCCGGTCCACGCCGGCGCCCGGCCGGCGCGCGCGGCCGCGTCGGCGATCAGCGCGCTCGTCACCCCGGGGATCGGCTGCTCGCGTGCCGGATAGATCTCCGCGAGACAGAGCACGTCAGCGGCGGCGAGCGCCTGCCCGAACTCCTCCGCGAAGTCCCGCGTGCGGCTGAAGAGGTGCGGTTGGAAGGCGACGACGATCCGACGATCGGGATACGCCTCGCGTGCCGCGGCGAGCGTCGCCGCCACCTCAGTGGGATGATGCGCGTAGTCGTCGACCACCGTCACACCGCGTGCGTTGCCTTTCCGCTGGAAGCGCCGCTCCGCCCCGACGAAGCGCGCGAGCCCCGGCGCCATCGCATCCACCGTCAGCCCCCACGGACCGATCCCGGAGGCGAGGGCCGCGAGCGCATTCAACACATTGTGCTTGCCAGGAACGCCCAGGTGCACCTCCCCCAGCGGCTTCCCATCGTAGACCACGGTGAAGGTCGAGCCCCCATCGTGATGACGGATCTCCCGCGCGAGGAGTCGCGCGTCGGGGCTCGTGATCCCGTAGCGGATCACCTCGGCGGTCGCCGGCGAGGGGAGCGCATTCGCGCCCGGGTCGTCGGCACAGAGCACCACATAGCGCGCGCGCCGCACATAGGTCGCGAAGGTCGCCGTGATGTCAGCGAGATCGGCGTAGATGTCGAGATGATCGACCTCGACGTTCGTCACCACCGCCACCGTGGGCGTGAGCGCGAGGAACGACCGGTCGTACTCGTCGGCCTCGACCACGAAGAGCTCGTGCCTGCCGCGCGAGAGATTCCCGCCCCACGCCGTCACGCGCGCACCCACCACGCCGGTGGGTGCCTTCCCTGCCGCCGCGAGCGCCTCGGTGGTCATCACCGTCGTCGTGCTCTTCCCGTGCGTCCCCGCGATGCCGATCAGCACCCCGCCCGCGGTCGCTTCGGCGAGCGCCTCGGCGCGACGCACCACCTCGATCCCCATGGCGCGCGCGCGTGCGACCTCGGGATGGTCCTTGGGGATCGCACTGGAGACGACGAGGGCGCGATGGCCCTCGAGATGCGCCGGGTCGTGCCCCGTCTGCACCGGGATCCCGAGCGCGATCAGGTCAGCGGCGCCTGCGGCATCACGGTCGCACCCGGTCACGCGCGCGCCGCGTCGGTGGAGTAGTTCGGCGAGCGCACTCATCCCGGCGCCGCCGATCCCTTGGAAGTGGACCGGCCGTGGATCGGTGGGATCGAGCAGTGGCATGCGAGGAATCTAGATGGCGCGGCGATCGAGTCGCTGCGCGATATACCGAGCGATGTCTGCGGCCGCAGTCGGGCGTCCGCGCTGCCGAGCTGCCGCACTCATGATATGGCGCGCCGCCGGATCGTCGAGCAATCCCCGCACCTCGGCGTCGATCCGCTCAGCGCTCAACGCGGACTCGGGGAGATGCCGCGCCGCCCCTGCCACCTCGAGCACCCGCGCATTCGCCGTCTGATGGTCCTGTGCCGCTGACGGGAGCGGGACGATCACCATCGGGATCCCCCACGCACTGAGCTCACTCGTCCCCATCATCCCGCCCCGGACGAGCGCGAGGTCGGCCGCCGCATACGCCTCGCTGATCGGGGAGAGGTAGGGCACCACGCGCACATCGGCGCGGTCGAGATGCGCGAACACCTCATGCTGCCCGCGCCCAGTCGCCCAGAGGATGCAGAGTCCCGCCGGGATCCCCCGCTCCACCCAGCTGGCCACCGCGCGGTTGATCGCGCGCGATCCCTGCGAGCCGCCGAAGACGAGCAACACCGTCGCGTTCGCCGGGAACCCCCACTGCGCTCGCGCCTCCGCGGGCGCCGGATGCAGATCGGGGGGCGGCTGGATCGGATTCCCCGTATCACGGTAGAGACAGCGCCCTGTCGGCAACCAACGCTCGGCCTCGGGATAGCCGAGGTAGGCTTCGGCCGCGAAGCGCGCCGTCCAGCGCGCCGTGATCCCAGGCACCGCATCGCCGATGTGCTGCACGAGTGGGACCCGATGCGCCCACGCCCACGCCGAGGCGAGCCCGGCAGCATAGCCCCCGGTGCCGACCACCATCGCCGGACGGAGCGAGCGTCCGAGCGTCGACATCGCGCGCCACCCACTCACCGCGCCGCGCAGCGTCTTCCAGTTCCGCCAGAGCTGCGGCCGATAGAGCGGATGCAGGTCGAGCAGCTGATGCGGGAACTCGGTGGTGGGCAACACATCACGCTCGATCCCACGCTGCGCCCCGACGAAGAAGGGACGGGCCTCCGGACGGATCGCGACGAGCGCGCGCGCGATCGCGAGCGCCGGATAGAGATGCCCGCCGGTCCCACCGCCGGTGAAGAGGACGTTCATCGCGCGGCGGATGCCGACGCGCGGCCACCCACGCGCTCGCGTTCACTCCCGATGTTCACCAGGAGCCCCGTGATGAAGAGCGAGAGCATGATGTTCGATCGACCGTACGAGACGAACGGCAGGGTGAGTCCCGTGGTCGGAAGCAGCCCGATCACGACGCCGAGATGCAGATACGCCGTGAAGACCATCGTGGTGGTCAGGCCGATCGCGAACAGTTGCAGGAACGGGGAGCGCGCCTGCTTCGCGATGCGGAAGCCGAGCCAGGTCCAGAGCGAGTAGAGCACGATCAACCCCGCCAACCCGACGAACCCCCACTCCTCACCGACATTGCTCCCGATGAAGTCGTTGTATGGGAGCGGGAGGAAACCGAACTGCTGTCGTCCCTGCCCGAAGCCCACGCCGAAGAGTCCACCGGAGCCGACGGCGATCAACGACTGCTGCAACTGATGCTTCACCGCCTCGGTGCCATCGGTCCCGTCAACGAAGCCGAGCAGGCGCCGCACGATGTAGTCGAACTTCCCGACGAAGGTCCAGACGAAGGGGATCCCGACGATCCCGAGGAAGACGAAGTGTCCGATGCGCGCGCCGGCGGCGAAGAGCATCACCCCCATCACGAGGGCATAGAAGAGGGCGACCGAGACATCCGGCTCCAACGCGACGAGCGCGGTCAGGATCCCGAAGATCGCGCCGAAGGGTGCGAGTCCCTTGCTCAGGCGGCGGAGTCCCTGTTCCCCTCCCTTCTTCACGATCAGCATCGCCGTCCAGATGACGAGAGCGAGCTTGCCGAACTCGGAGGGCTGGATCGATCCGCCGAGCAGGAAGCGACGCGACCCATTGATCGGCGGCGCGATCGACCGGGTGAACGGCAAGACGGTGAGGAGGAGGCCGAGGATCGCCAGGATCATCCCCGCCCACGCGAACCGTTCCCACCGGTCGGCGTCGACTTTCGCGAAGAAGGCGAAACCCACCAGGCCGGCGAGGACCCCGGTCAACTGTCGATAGAGGAAGTGCCAGCTCGGCCGCTGGGCCGCCATCGCCACCCCCGCGCTCGCCGAATAGAGCGTCGCGAGCCCGAAGGCGAGGAGCACCGCGGTGACGACGATGAGGATCCGCGCCTCGAGCGACATCCGCCACCGGAAGCGAGCCCCGGTGGACCGATCGCCGCTCGCTGCCGACTCAGCGTCCTTCCAGAGGATCGGCGGCGCGGTCACGCGCCGAGGGCGAGCCGACGGAAGGTCTCGCCGCGATGCAGATAGTCGGTGAACATGTCGTAGCTCGAGCAGGCGGGGGCCAAGAGGACCACGTCGCCGGGCGCCGCGAGGGCACGCGCGCGCGCGATGACGTCCTCGAATGACGATCCGAGCCGCTCGACGGGCACATGTCCCTCGAGGTCCGCGACCACGAGGGCCGCCGCCTCGCCATAGGCGAGCACCACCTTGCAGCGCGCGCGGATGGCGTCGAGCATCGCCGTGTACGGCTCCCCCTTGTGGCGCCCCCCGAGCAGGAGGATCACCGGTCGCGTCATCCCCTCGAGCGCGACGCGCGCCGCGCTCACATTTGTCGCCTTGGAGTCGTTCACCCAGAGCACACCGCCGACCTCCCCCACCGGCTCCACACGATGCGGGATCGCTCGGAAGGAGCGCAGTCCCTCGGCGAGCCGCGCGCGCGCCTCCACCGTCTGGTGCGTGGGGTCCGCCACCCAGACCGCGAGCGCGGCACAGAGCGCGTTGGCGACATTGTGATCGCCGAGGAGATGCAGCTCGGCGCGCGCGAGCAGCGGCGCCCCAGCAAGCATGAGGCGGTCACCGGCCCGATCGTACCAGGCCTCGGCCGTGGCATCGGTGAGCGAGAAGCGTAGCGCGCGGCCCGCGAACCCGGCCGTGCGACGCATCACCTCGGTGTCGTCACCATTCACCACACGGAGCGACTGCGCGGTGGCGTTCGCGAAGAGCTGCATCTTGTCGCCGTAGTAAGCGTCGAGCGAGTCGTACCGATCGAGATGGTCGGGGCTCAGGTTGGTGAGCACCGCCACCCGTGGAGCGACGGATGGCGTGTCGTGCAGCTGGAAGCTCGAGAGCTCGAGTGAGGCCCAGGTGGGTGGCGTCTCTCGCATCGCGATCTCGGCGAGCGGGGTCCCGATGTTCCCCGCCTCGACGGCGTCACGCCCGACGGCGCGGAGGAGATGCCCAATCAGCGCGGTGACCGTCGTCTTCCCGTTCGTCCCAGTGGTCGCGATGTAGATCAGCGCGGGGAGCGCGCGAAGCGCGACATCGATCTCCGACAGGACGGGGATCCCCCGCGCCTGGGCGGCGGCCACTGGCGGCGCGCTCGGCGGGACCCCAGGGCTGACGACCACCGTGCCCGCGCGAGCGATCCGATCGAGGTCATGCGCCCCCGACTCCGCATCGATCCCGTCGGCGCGCAACGTGGCCGCCAGCTGCTGCACCCGATCGCCCCGCCCCGCATCGCTCACGTAGACGCGCGCACCCGCGCGCGCGAGCAGACGGGCCGCCGCTGCGCCACTCGCCCCGAGCCCGATCACCGCGATCTCACCCGCGCTCGCGAGCGCGGACAATCCCTGCGGTGTCATCGGATCTTGAGCGTGGAGAGCGCCAGGAAGGCGCAGAGGATCCCGAGCAACCAGAAGCGCACCGCCACCTGCGTCTCGGGCCACCCCTTCAGTTCGAAATGATGATGGATCGGCGCGCGCAGGAAGACGCGATGCGCCTTCGCATACTCGAGCCCATGCCGGCGCCGGCGCCACTTGAAGGTCGAGCGCTGGACGATCACCGAGACCGTCTCGGCCACGAAGACCCCGCCGACGATCAGCACGAGGAACTCACTCTTGAGCAGGATCGCCACCGCGCCCAAGGCCCCGCCGAGGGCAAGGGAACCGGTGTCCCCCATGAAGACCTGCGCCGGATGCGCGTTGTACCAGAGGAACCCCGCCGCCGCGCCGAAGACCGCCGCGCAGAAGACCGTGAGCTCCCCCGCCCCGCGCAGATAGAAGATCTGCAGATACTCCGACGCGTCCACGCGCCCCATCACGTAGGCGAAGACCGCCATGGTAAGCATCGCGATCGCCATCAGTCCGGACGCCAGACCATCCAACCCGTCGGTGAGGTTCACCGCATTGCTCGTCCCCGTCATCACGAAGGTGACGAAGGCGAGGTAGGTGACGGGAGGCAGCGTCACGAGCAGATACTTGTAGAAGGGGAGCGTCGTCGCGGTCCCCGAGAGCTGACTCAATGGCCATTGCCAGATCACGAGCCCGAGCGTGAGCCCGATCGTCACCTGCCCTGCGAGCTTATAGCGCTCCACGAGCCCACGGTTCTCCTGTCCGGCGCGCTTCTGCCTCAGCTTCAGATAGTCATCGAGGAAGCCGATCGCCCCCATGCCGAGCGTCACGAGGAGCGCGAGCCAGACGTAGCGACTATCGAATCGCATCCAGAGCAGCGTCGCGAGGGCGATCGCCGCGAGGATGATCAGGCCACCCATCGTCGGCGTCGTCCCCTTCCCGGCATGTGTGTCGGGGGTCCCTTCGCGCACCACCTGATGGACCTGCATCCGTTGCAGCACGCGCAGGAGCATCGGGCCGAGGACGAACGAGACGAGGAGCGCCGTCATCGCGGCGCCCGCCGCGCGGAACGAGATGTAGCGGATGATGTTGAATCCGCTCTCGTAGCGCGTGAGGGGGAGGAGGAACTCGTAGAGCATCAGGCGGTCGCCCAGGTGGTGAGGTGCGGGACCAGGCGTTCGAGCGCGACCCCGCGAGAGGCCTTCAGGAGGATGGCGGCATCGGGTTGAAGGCGCGGCCGCAGTTGCGGCCAGAGATCGTCGACATCATTCGCGAGCAGGACGCGCGGGTCACCGAGCGCGAGCTGTTCGAGCGCGGGGACGAACTCCCCGATTCCACAGATCAGATCAAAGCCCCCGGCGAGCGCCGCCTCGGCGACCTCGCGGTGCGCCCGCGGCGCGGCGGCGCCCAACTCTCGCATCGTCCCGAGGACGACGACGCGCTGGCGCCCCGCCCCGATATCCGTGAGCAGGTCGAGTGCGGCCTTCGCCGAACCGGGATTCGCATTGTACGCATCATTCAACAGGAGCGCGCGCCCGAGCGGCGTGACCGCCGAGCGCATTGAGGGGAGCGGCACCGCGGCGATCCCACGTGCGGCGTCAGTCGGCGCGATCCCGAACTCCCGTCCCACGGCGAGCGCGAGCGCGGCGTTCGCCACGTTGTGCCGCCCACGCAGCGGCAGCTCGACGCGCGTGCCCTCGACGTCGAGATAGCCGCGCCCGTCGGCGTGAACCCCACTCGTGGTCGGCACGGCGACCGCGACCACCCGTCCCGCGCGTCGCGTCGCCCCCGCCACCACCTCGGGCTCCGCCGCCGGCACCACCGCGATCGGCACCTCGTCGCAGAGCGCGAGCTCCTCCGCCATCACCCCGGCGAGGTCCCCGAACCCTTCGAGATGCTCCTCCTGCACCGTCGTCACCACCGCCACATCGGGGCGCGCGACATCACGGAGGAAGGCGATCTCTCCCGGTTGGTTCGTCCCCACCTCGATCAACGCGACGTCGGCGGCATCATCGAGCGCGAGCAAGGTCAGCGGGACGCCGACGCGGTTGTTCAGGTTGCCCGTCGTCGCATGCACACGGAGCCGGCTCCCGAGCACCGCCTTGAGGAGCTCCTTGGTACTCGTCTTCCCGTTGCTCCCCCCGACCGCCACCACGGGGCGCGCCCACGCGAGTCGGCGATAGCGGGCGAGATCCGCGAGGGCCACGTGCGTGTCCTCGACGGTGAAGACGGGAACGCCGAGTCCCGCGGTGCGGGTCGCATCCTCGACGACAAGCGCCGCCGCGCCGGCGGCGACGGCCTGCGCGAGGTAGTCATGCGCGTCGAACCGCTCACCCCGGAGCGCGACGAAGCAGCTCCCGGGGGTCAGCGCGCGCGTGTCGGTCGTGATCCCGCTGAGGGGACGTCCGACCGACGGCCCATGCCCCAACGCCGCCGCCACCCGCTCCACCGTCCAGAAGCTCATGCCGACCCTCGGAGCAGATCGAGCACGATCTCGCGCTCATCGAACGGATACTTCGTGGTCCCGTAGATCTGATAGGTGTCGGGGCCCTTCCCGACCATCAGCACCACATCCCGCGCCGGGTCAGCGAGGCGGAGCGCATGCGCGATCCCTTCCCGACGGTCGCGGATCACCTCGTAGCTCCCCGTCGGCAACGGGGCCACGGTGTCGGCGACGATCTGATCAGGGTCCTCGGTGCGTGGATTGTCATCGGTAATCACGAGACGATCGGCGAGGCGATGCGCCACGGTCGCCATGAGCGGCCGCTTCCCGCGGTCGCGGTCCCCGCCGCACCCGAAGACGAGGATGATCCGACCAGCGGTGTACGGCCGCAGCGCGGTCAGGACCCGCTCGTAGGCATCGGGGGTGTGCGCATAGTCCCGCAACACTGTGGGATGCTCGTGGAGCACCTCGAGTCGCCCCGGTACCTGCGGGACGCTCCCCAGCCGTTCGGCGATCGTCGCCGCCGGCATCCCGACCGCGAGTGCCGCACCGGCAGCGGCCAGCGCATTCGAGACGTTGAAGTCCCCCATCAACGGGAACGCGACGGGGAACCGCCCCTGCGCGGTGACGAGGGTCCAGTCGCTCCCGCCGGCGCGATAGCGCAGCTCCGCGGCGCGGACGGCCGCCTCGGGATCGGTCATGGAGAAGCGCAGCGTCTGCGGCACCGCGGGGAGCCCCGCCCACATCGGGTCGTCGGCGTTGATGATCGCGGTCCCGGCGGGCTCGAGCTGCGTCAGGAGCAGCGCTTTGGCGTCGCGATAGGCCTCCATCGTGCCGTGATAATCGAGATGCTCACGCGTGAGGTTGGTGTAGACCGCCGCCTGATAGGTGAGCCCGTACATGCGCCGCTGATGCAACGCGTGCGACGAACACTCCATCGCGACCGTCGTCACGCCCGCCTCGTCCAACGCCCGCAGGACCCGCTGCAGCTCGATCGGCCCGGGCGTCGTGAGCCCCGACCCGCCGTGGAGCGTCCGTCCCTCGCTCCCGATCCGCACCCCGATCGTCCCGATGCTCGCCGCGCGCCCCGCCGGCGCATCGAGCAGATGCCGCAGGATGTGCACGGTGGTCGTCTTGCCATTCGTCCCCGTCACGCCGATCAGCGTGAGCTGCGAGGCCGGTTCGCCATAGAACGCGGCGGCCGCCACCGCCGCGGCGATACGACTCTCGCGCACCACGAGCGCCGGCACCGTACAGGCCCCCGCATCCTCCACGATCACGAGTCCCGCCCCCGCCTGCTGCACCATGGCGAGGAAGTCGTGCCCATCGCGCGCGCTCCCGCGCACCGCGACGAAGCAGGTCCCGGCGGACACCTGCCGACTGTCATCGGTGATCCCGGTGATCGCCGTCGGCAGCACGCCACGGACCTCGACCAACTGCCCCGCACGCTCGAGCGCCACGCGGATCCGCTCGACCATCCCCTGCTCCGTCATCGCTCACTCCCGCGCATCGGCGCGAAGCGCACCACGCTCCCCGAGGGGAGCATCGTCCCCGCGGCCGGCGAGGTCTCCCCCGCCGCCCCCGTCCCATCGATCGTCACCCGGAAGCCGGCGCGATGCAGCGTGCGCACCGCCGCACGCATCGAGAGGCCACGCACCTCCGGCACCGGACGCGAGATCACCACACGCCGCGGTGGGCTCACCGGCACGGCGAGATCGTAGACCACGGGCGCATCGGTGCGATCGCGCGGCGGCGCCTCCGCCACAGGCGCCACCACGGGTGCTACGACAGCCGGCTGGCTCACCGTCGTCTCGGGGACCGTCGGAGCGGCAGCCACGTCTGGCGTCGCCACCCGAGCATCAGGCGTCGCCTCCGCGATCGTCACTGGCGCCGGCACCGTGGGCGATCCCTTCAACTCGAGCGCGCCATCCCGTGCCGCGAGCGCCGCCTGCAACACCGCCTTCGTGACCGGCGCCGCGATCTCGCCCCCATAGAACGCCCCCTCCGGGGCGTCGAGCTTCACCAGGATCACGAGCTGCGGATCCTCCACGGGGAAGAACCCGACGAAGCTCGCCGTGTACGCGCCCTCCTCGTACCCACGCCCATCGTCGCGCATCCGTCGCGCCGTCCCCGACTTCCCCGCGACGCCATACCCGGCGAGATCGGCCCGGGCGCCCGTCCCCGTCGTCACCACGTCGCGCAACAACTTCCGCATCGTCGCCGCCGTGCTCGGCGACATCACCCGCCGCACCGTCCGACGTTGCGCTCGGAACCGTACCGACCCCTCAGGGCCGCGGACCTCGCGCACGAGCGTCGGCTCGAGCAGTTCCCCCCCATTCGCGAACGCCGCGTAGGCCATCGCCAACTGCAAGGGCGTCACCGAGAGCTCGTAGCCCATCGCGAGCGAGGCCGGCGACTGCTTCGACCACTCCGTCACCGGACGCAACCGCCCAGGGGACTCCGAGGGATAGGGCACCCCCGTCACCATCCCGAACCCCGCATCACGCAGCGCCTCGTACTGCTCCCGCAACGAGAGCCGCTCGGCGAGTTGGATGATCCCCACGTTCGACGATTGGCTGATCACCTCGGCGACCGTCATCGACGCCGCCTCATGCACGTCCTTAATCTTGCGACCGTGTCGCTCGATCATGCCGTTGTACGTCGGGATCACCTCATCGAGTTCGACCCGACCGCGCTCGATGAGCGCCGCGGCGATGAAGGGCTTCACCGTCGAGCCCGGCTCGTACGGTTCCGTGAGCGCTGTCGCCCCCGAGGCATCCGCCCGCGCACGCCGACTCGCCAATGCGCGGATCTCCCCGCTGTGCGGGTCGAGGAGGAGGACATCCCCCCCGCGCGCGTTGCGTTCGGTGATCGCATCGGTCAGCACGCGCTCCGCGATGTCCTGCAGCGGTTGATGGATGGTCAACACCACCGACTGCCCATCCACGGGCGCCACGCTCCGCTCCCCCGGCGAGGCCAAGGCCCCGGCGCGCCCCGTGCGGACCAACACCGTGCGCCCCTTCTCTCCCTCGAGCACCGCGTTCAGCGACGCCTCGACCCCTCCGACCGCCTGGCCGTCGCGGTCAGTGGTCCCGAGGAGATTGCGAAGCCCCTGCGTCGGCGGTGGTACCCGCTCGAGCACCGGACGCGGATGCACCCCGCGCATCGCCAAGAGGTCCTCGACCTCCGTCGAGAGGAAGCGCCCAGGAAGTTCGACCCACTTCCGCTTGGGATCGGTCGCCCGCGCGATGAAGGTCTCCGGGACTCCGCTCCGCTGCAGCGCCGCTCGCAGCACGGCACGGTCACGCACCTCGGTGGGCGCGATGTCCAACCGCACGAGTGCACGACTCTCGACCAGCACCGTCCCCGCGCGATCGAGGATCGCCCCGCGCCGCGGTGGGAGCTCCTTCTCGACCGTCTGCTGCGCGCGCGCCACCTCGGACCACCGGTCGCGCTGGTAGAGCTGGACCCACGCCGAGCGGAGCAGCAGGGCGCCGGCGAAGCAGAGGAACGCCCCCTGCACGAGGCCGAGGCGACTGACGCGAATCACGGTGGGACGGACCCCGGGGAAGGACGTGGAAGGCGGATCACGAGACTCTCGGCGGGCACGCGCAGGCCGAGGCGTTCCTCGACCGAGCGGGCGAGCCGAGCCCGGCTGGACGCGTCACGGATCTCCCCCTCGAGCGCGGCCTCCGTGGCCTCGAGGGCGGTCCGCCGCTGCTCCAGGGCACGCAGCTCGCGCGCCTGCGCGAGCCCCGTGCTCCGCCTCCATATGACGCCTGTGGCCAGCAGGAAGAAACCGAGCAAGCCGAGGAGCAGCTTGGTGCGTCCGCGCATGGTCAGTGTACCTCCCCGGCGCGGCGCCAGACCCGCAGCTTCGCGCTCCGCGCCCGAGGATTGCGCGCGATCTCCTCCGCCGTGGCGAGGATCGCCTTCCGCGTGACCGCGGCGCCGAGCGCGACGCCCCCGCAGCTGCAGCGCGGCTGCCGCGGTGGACAGGTGCAGGCGGTGCTCCACTCGCGAAAGGCGTGCTTCACCACGCGGTCCTCGCCGGAGTGATAGCTGATCACCGCGAAGACGCCGCCCGCGGTGAGGCGCTCGCGCAGCGAGACCAAGGCCTGCCGCAGCCCGTCGAGCTCGTCGTTCACCGCGATGCGCACCGCCTGGAAGAGCCGCGCGAAATCCGACGGCCCACTCCGCGGCCCCAATACCGCGCGGATCGCCCCCACGAGATCATCGCTCACGGCGAACGGCGCCCGCGCGCGCCGCCGCACGATCTCCTGCGCGAGGCGGCGCGCCTTCGGTTCGTCCCCCGCCTCGCGGAAGACCGCCGTGAGCGCCTCCACCTCGACGGTGTTCAAGTAGTCGGCCGCCGTCATCGCCTGGGCGGTATCCATCCGCATGTCGAGCGCCACCCCGGGGCGAAAGGAGAACCCGCGCGCATCATCGTCGATCTGCTTGGATGAGACCCCGAGATCGAGGAGGATCCCATCGAACCGCCGATCGGCGAGCGCCGTGACCTCGTCGATGGTGTCGTGATTCCCCAGCACCGCCTCGAACCGCGCCGAATGCACCACCGACGCGAGCCGGGTGCCCGCCTCCGCGAGCGCCGTGGGATCGCGATCGAGCCCGATCACCCGATGGCCGGCAGCGAGCAACGCCGCACTATGCCCTCCGCCTCCGAGCGTCCCATCGAGCACCGTGTCACACGAGGCGAGCGCCTCGCACACCTCATGCACCAACACCGGATCGTGCCACGCACTCCCGAACGCCGACGCCTCCCGCACGGACGGGCGGTCCTCGATGGACGGGACAGACTCAGGAGAGATGGTCGGGCGCGGCACGGGAGAAAGATGGCGGAGCCGGCGCCCAAAAACACGACACCCGCCGACGCAAGCGTCGGCGGGTGTCAGGCCCCTCGGAGCGCCAAGGATCAGGGCTTGCAGAGCGTCGTGACCTGCCGGTCAATGTACGGCGAGAGCTGGTTCACGAGGCCGAGGATCTGCGCCGCCGCATCGGGAGAGGTGCGCCCCCCCTGCTGGGTATAGGTCATCGCATCGGCCGCCGCCGCCTGCGCGGCCTTGGCCTCGTCGCAGCTCTTGCTCGCCTGCAACCCGGTCGCGATCACCTGCGCCGTGTAGAACGACGAGACACCGATCAGGAACTTGGCGTTCCCCTTGAGCTGGGCGTCCGTGGTCGTGCTGTCAGCGAACTGGAGGTACGGGATGGCCGCCTGGAACGACGCCGCCTTCTTGGGATCCTCGGCGACGGCGGCACGATACAGGCGATTCCCGATCGAGAGCGCGAAGCCCCCGATCTGATTCGCATCATCCCCGGCGCTCTTCGCCTGCCGTAGCGACAGGAGCGCGCTATCCGGGAGGTTGAGATCGTTGTACGCGACCGCGATCTGCGTCCACCCGTTGGGGATCTTCGGGTTGATCTCGAGCGCCCGACGCGCCGCGACAATCGACTGCTGCCCCTGCCCCGCCTTCTTCAGGGTCTGGGCATAGAGCTGCCAAAGATCGGCATCCTGCGCGTAGCGCTTGGTGGCCCGACCGGCGACCTCCGCCGCCTTGACCGTCTGGCTGTCAGAGGCATAGAGCGCGGTGAGGCGCGTGAAGAAGGCGGCATCCGCCCGGGTGGAGTCGAGCTGGATCAGCTCCTCACCCGTCGCGATCGCGCCCTTCAGATCACCCGAGGCCGAGAGGATCTTGAACTGGAGCTCCACCAGGTCGACATCGCCCGGGTTCTCGGCGACCGCCTTCACCACGACCTCCTTCGCGATATCGAGCTTCCCACTGGCGGCCAGCGCATCGATCACGCGGGTCGCGAGGGCGGCATCGCCCGGGTTCGCGGCGAGGAGCCGCAGGAGATAGCCGTTCGCCTCATTCGCGTTGCCGGCCTTCTGCTCCGCATCCGCTGCCACGGCGAGCGCGGCGCGCGAGTTCGGATCGATCGCGAGGATCTCCTTCGCCATCGCCACCTGCTCCGCCGGCGACGCCTCCTTCCGGACGAGCACCTGCATCTTGCAGTAGCGGACGAGCGTCGCCTGCGGATACTCGGCGATCCCGACGTCCGCGGACTTGAGCGCCTCGTCGAGCTTGTTGCCTCGCGCGGCGTTCATGCACGCCTTCTCATACGGGAGCTGCTTCCGCGCGTCCTGGATCGCCTTCACCAGCGGCGCCACGGCGCGGTCGGCACGATTCCCCTCGGCCACCGGGAGCGGCTGCACAAGCGACGGATCGCGCGTGAGCACGATCGACGCCTCGACGCGGAGGTTCACCCCGTCACGCGTGACCTTCCCGCGGAGATAATCATCGGCGCGCTGCGCCTTGGCCAGTTGCGCCTCATCGCTCGGCGGGAGCTGCTCATCGATCGGATAGCCCGACTGCTCGAGCATCGAGAGGATGTCCTTCTTGTCGATCACCCAGAGGAGACGCGACGGATAGGCGCGGATGAGGCGATCCCGCAGCTCATCGGACGCCTCGGGCCCAGCCACCTTGTCCACGGAGCCGAAGACCTGCACCATCGTGCGCGGCGTGTTCGGGCCGGGCGGGGTGCGCGGCGGCTGCGCCCAGGCGGGCACGGCGCCAACGGCGGCGAGACCCACGACCAGCGCGACGACGGGACGAACGGGGAGCCGAACCTTCACGATCTTCCTCCTCAGGGAGCGTTGATTCCTCATACAGCTGAACCGTCCGGGAACGGCCCATCGGTACCGCGAGCTGCAGTGGGCGAAGAGGGATTCGAACCCCCGACACCCTGCGTGTAAGGCAGGTGCTCTAACCAGCTGAGCTATTCGCCCCGGTGTGCGACCTGTGGGGCGCGGTCGCTCATTTCAGGATCGCGATGGGGATCAGGATGCAGTAGCCGACCACCAACAGGATCGGGGCCACCGTCACCCCGCCCCGCCACAGGTCCGCGTACCCGACCGCCAAGGCAGCGGCCGCCAATCCCCACCACAGCGTGGACCGCGATGCCGCGGCCCCCGTCCCATTCGCTCCGGTCATAGAGGGAGGAGTCTAGACCGGGCCTTCCCCTCTGTCAAATGAACGCGGCTGCTCCGCGGAACGTTCGGCCGTCCCCTCACCGAGGAGGGCGGCGAGGGCACTCGCCCGCTCCCGCGCCTCCTGCGCGGCATCCTGCGCCCGGAGGCCCTCGAGCCGAGCCCGTTGCCGCTGCCGGCGCTGCCACCAGAGGGGGAGGAGGAAGAAGCCGAGGACCACCGAAAGCACCCCGAGGTCGGCGGCGAGGGCCACCACCCCGTACTGCCGGCGAACGCGGGAGCGCCAATGGCGCTCGAACCCGGGCTCGGTCATCCCATGCATCTGCCGTAACGCTAGGTCGAAGGATCCGGTCGACCGCCAGGCGTCGAAGAGCCGTGTAAGCCCACCCGCCCCGCCGAGGGCCCCCAGCTCCGCCACCGCATCGTACGCCAGAGCATAGGCCCGGGTCGCCTCCGTCGCGCCGCCGACGAACGCAGAGTCGAGGCCCGCGAACGACGGCACACCTCGCCAGACCAGCCCGAGGCTCGTCGCGAGCACCTGCGCCCGCCCCCACTCCCCGGCCGCAAACGACGCATAGCCCTCATCGAACCATCGGGGGACGAGTCCCTCCATCGCTTCCGCGAGCATGAGGTGCGCGAGTTCATGGCGGAGCGTCTGACGAGGCTCCCCTGCGTCGGCGCCGGCGTCCCGCCCCTGCATGATGATCAACCGCCGTGCGGGGATCGCGATCGCGGCGCCCCACTCGGGGGCATTCGGGCCGACCCAGGCGCGGAAGACCGTCTCGCTCGGCGCGAGCGCGATGCGCACACGATCCTGTGGTCGAGCGAGTCCGGGGAAGGTGTCTCGCGCGAGCGCATCGTCCAGGAGGGCGCGAGCCAATCGCGACTCGCTCGGGAAGGCGAGGACCGAGAAGCGACCCGCCTCGTGTAGCTCCGCGCCCGGCGGCACGGCGGGCCACGCGGGATCCTGTGCCGTCACCGTCGACGTGCGCCCCACGAGCGCCAGGATCGCGAGGAGCATGAGGCGCCGTACCCACCGAAGCCGCCACCTGCGACACGTCCCCCGCCGCCGCTCGTCGCGGCTCACGCCCCCGCCCCGCCCGCGTAGAACCCGAGCGCCTCGAGCGGATCCTCGTCGGCGCCCCAGAGCAGATCCCCCGCCACCGTGCGCAAGCACTGCCGCAGATCCTCGGGCAACGGCGAGCGGAGCTCGACCGGCGCCCCGGTCACCGGATGCGGGAAGACCAACCACGCCGCATGGAGGAAGTGTCGCTTGGGTGGGAGCGCGACGAGCTTCCGGCCACCACCGCCACCGTAGGTGTCATCCCCCACCACCGGATGACCGATGGAGGCGAGATGCACGCGGATCTGATGCGTGCGCCCCGTGTGGAGGTGCGCGCGCAGGAGATCGCACGAGTCAAAGCGCGCGAGCCGATGGAAATCCGTGCGCGCCTGACGGCCATCGCGCCGGATCGCGACACGGGTCCGATCGTTAGGGTCGCGCCCGAGCGGCTGATCGACGCGCACCTCGTCGGCGTCGAGATGCCCCCAGCAGAGCGCGGCGTATCGGCGCGTGATGGTGCGTGCCGCGAGCGCCCCACTCAACACCGTGTGCGCGCGATCGGTCTTGGCGACGATCAAGAGCCCCGAGGTCTCCTTGTCGAGGCGATGCACGAGCCCCACGCGCTCCGCTCCGCCCCCCGCCGCCAACGCCTGCCCGCGTCCGAGGAGCGCATTCACCAACGTCCCCGACCAATTGCCAGGCGCGGGATGCACCACCATCCCCGCGGGCTTGTCGACGACCACCACATCCTCGTCCTCATAGGCGACGCGGATCGGGATCGATTCGGCGAGGATCTCACGCCCCACCGGTGCGGGGATCGTGACGGCGAGCGTCATCCCCGGCTCGAGCCGCAGACTCGCCTTCTCGGCGCGGCCATCGACCTGCACCTGCCCGGTGGCAATCAACGTCGCGGCCTGCGTGCGAGAGCGCCCGGTGAGGCGCGCGATGGCGAGATCGAGTCGCTCGCCGCCGGCTTCGATCGCGAAGGTATATGCGCCAGGCGCCAGCGGGTCGCCCGCGCCCGACGCGTCGCCGGTCATGGGCTCGTCGGGTGCTCAGGTAATGGGACCGCCTTCGCATCGGCGACGCGCTCCTCTTCCTCGTTCCAGAGCACGATCGCCAAGAGGATCGCGCCGGTGCTCACCGCGATGTCCGCGAGGTTGAAGGTCGGCCAACGCCACGCGCCCACGCCGACGTCGAGGAAGTCCACCACCCCGCGGGGCGAGATGATGCGATCGATGAAGTTCCCGAACGCCCCACCCGTCACGCACCACAGCGCGCGCACGCGCCAGATCGCATCGGGAGGACTTGCCCGATAGAGCCGCCACATCGTCACCACCGCGACCACGGTGAGGACCATGAAGATCCAGCGCGAGTACGACCCGAGGTGCAGGCCGAAGGCCGCTCCCGGGTTGTACACGAGCGTCAGGCGGAACCACTCGCCGAGGACCTCGTGCGGCACATAGGCCGGCGAGAGGGCATCGACGGCCATCCGCTTGGTGATCTGGTCCGCGACGACGATCGCCGCGGCGATCCCGAGGAACCGTGTGGGGGCGACGCCCCCCGGCTCACTTCTTCCCATCTTCCTCCGCCTGCTTGCACTCGATGCAGTAGCGCGCGTGCGGGAGCGCATCGAGACGGTCGAAGCCGACCTCGCCCCCACAGGTGTGGCACTTCCCGAAGGTCTCCGGATGCCGGTAGAGCCGCCGCAGCGCCTCGTCCACATGCCAGAGGAAGCGCCCTTCCTTGGACGCGAAGAGGAACGCCTTCTCGCGCTCCATCGCATCGGTCCCCTGATCGGCCATATGGAACGAGTAGGCACTGAGGTCGCCATCGGCGCCCTGCGGTGTGTTGCCAAAGGTCTCGTCGTAGTGCCCGAGATCCTTGAGCACGCGCTTTCGCTCCTCCATGAGGCGCTTCTCGAAGTGCTGGATCTGCTTCTTCGTGAGGGGCTTGAACTGCTTGCCACCTTCCTTGGGGGTCGCCGCCATCTCAGCCTTCCTTAGTTAGGGCGATGCGGGCCGTTGGACCATCGAGCTCCACCTCGGCGGTCGTGGGCCACGGGGGGGACATCGGGAGCGCATCGGCGATGATGCACTCGCGGGCCAGCACTTCACCTGCGATCCATGCTGCGTGAGGACGCAGCGCCTCCTGCACCTCCGCGGGGGCGGCGATGGCGAGCCGGATCCGGTCACTGACCGCGAGCCCCGCCTCCTTTCGCACCCGCTGCACCCGACTCACCACCTCGCGCGCCATCCCTTCCGCGCGCAACGCCGGCGTGACCGTCGGATCCAATGCCACCGAGAGTCCCTCGCCCTGCTCCACCACCAGCGAGGTCGCGGCGCGTGCCGTGATCGTGACCCGCGTCGCGTCGAGCGCGAGCGGCCCATGCCCCGGCACCTCGACCGTGACACTGTCACCCTGGGCGATGGAACGCAATGCCGCCTGGTCGAGACCCTCCACCACGGGCTTCGTCGCCCTCATCGCCGGGCCCACGATCTTCCCGAGCACGGGGAAGTTCACCTTCCCCTCGAGCCGTACCCAATCAGCGGCCGAATCGGCGAAGGTGACCGTCTTCACGTTGAGCTCCGCCGCAACGAGCGGGGCGATCATCACATGCCACGCGGGATCGATCCCGGGGGCCACGCAGGTCAGCGCGCTGAGCGGTTGGCGCACCCTGATCCCCGCCTGCTCGCGCGCCGCGCGGCCCAGGGCGGCCAACGTCCGCGCCGCGGCCATCGCCCGCTCGAGTCCCTCGTCGCGCGGCGTCGGCTCGGCACGACGATACGCGGCGAGGTGCACCGACTGACCGGTGAGCTCCTGATGCATCCAATCGGAGACGAAGGGGGCGAAGGGCGCGAGCAGGCGACAGGTGACGGTCAACACCTCGTGCAGCGTCGCGAAGGCCGCGCGATTGTCGGCGGAGTCGACCTCGTAGAAGCGCCCGCGCGACAACCGCACATACCAGTTCGCCAGATCCTCGGTGACGAAGTCCATCAGGAGCCGCGCCGCCGCCGTCGCATCGAAGCGCTCAAGCAACGCATCGACCTCCGCCTCCACCGCGGTGAGTCGCGAAAGGACCCACCGATCGAGCACCGGCCGCTCTGCCGCCACCGGATCCTGCGCCGAAGGTGCCCACCCGAAGTTGGCGTACTGCGCGAAGATCCCGCTGTAGACGTTGCGGAGTGTGACGAGGAAGCGCCCCGCGGTCTCACGAATCACCGACTCGTCGAAGCGCCGCGGGACCCAGACTTGCGAGCTCGCCGCAAGGAAGAGGCGCACCGCATCGGCGCCATGACGCGCCATCACCGCGCGCGGCTCCACCGTGTTCCCGCGCGACTTGGACATCTTCTGTCCGTTCGCGTCGAGCACGAGATCGTTCACCACCACCGCGCGATACGGCGCCGCCTGCGTCGCCGCCCCTGGTACATCGGCCACGCCGCGCGAGGCGACGCCAGGCCCATTGTTCGGGAGCGCGTCCCCCAACCCCGTCGCGATCGCGAGCAGCGAGTAAAACCACCCGCGCGTCTGATCGACCCCTTCGGCGATGAAATCGGCTGGGAAGTAGCGCGCGACCTGCTCGCGACTCCCCGGCTGATGCGGGAAGCCCCACTGCGCGAAGGGCATCGACCCCGAGTCGAACCAGGTGTCGATCACCTCAGGTACGCGCCGCATCGTCCCCGTCCCACTCTTCGCCGGCCAGGTGTAGCGATCGATGTGTGGCTTGTGCGGATCGAAGTCCGCTGGGAGCGGCGTGCCGATGCGCGCCGCGAGCTCCGCCGACGAGCCGATCACCTCGATCTCCGTCGGATCGGCGTCGTTCACCCAGACGGGGAGCGGGGTGCCCCAGTAGCGATCGCGCGAGATCGCCCAATCGATGTTGTTCTCGAGCCAGCTCCCGAACCGCCCCGCCCCGACCTCGGGGGGATTCCAGTGGACGTCGCCGTTCCGCGCAAGCATCGCGTCGCGATACGCCGTGGTGCGCACGAACCAACTCGCACGGGCGTAGTAGAGCAACGGCGTCCGACACCGCCAGCAGTGGGGATAGCTGTGCGTGAAGCGCTGCGACTTCCAGACCTGATCACGCCGCTCCAACTCGGCGATGATCGCCGCGTCGGCCTCCTTCACGAACTGCCCACCGACGATCGGAAGCTCCGCGGGGAACTCGCCCCGCGCATTCACCGGATTCAGGAAGGCGAGCCCATGACGCTGACCCGCCGCATAGTCGTCGGCGCCAAAGGCCGGCGCCATGTGCACCACGCCGGAGCCATCCTCGGCGGAGACGAAGGTCTCGCCGACGATCACCTCATGCGCCCCCTCCGCGGGATACGGCACCCAGTCGAGCGGACGACGATACCGCATGCCGATGAGATCGCGCCCCGTGAAGGTCGCGACCGGTTCCCACCGCTCGGTGTAGTCGGCGCCAAGCACCGCACCGGCGCGCGCCTCAGCCAGCAGGATCGTCCAATCGGTGACCGACTTCTTGCGGAGCTCCACGTAGGTGAGATCGGGGTGCACCGCGAGCGCGACGTTCGAGACGAGGGTCCACGGCGTCGTGGTCCAGACGATGATGCGGCGACGCACGGCCGGTGCGGCGTCATCGACGAGATCGAGCCCGATGTAGAGCGAGGGATCCTCGACGTCCTCGTACCCCTGCGCGACCTCGTGCGAACTCAGTGCGGTGCCGCAGCGCGCGCAGTACGGGAGGACCTTGTGCCCCTGATAGAGGAGCCCCTTCTCATGCAGCGTCTTGAGCGCCCACCAGACGCTCTCCACATACGGCGTCTCGTAGGTGACGTAGGGATCGGCGTAGTCGAGCCAATATCCCATGCGCGCGCTCAGCTGCTCCCACTCCCCCTTGTACGTCCAGACCGATTCGCGGCAGCGCCGATTGAATTCGTCGACGCCGACCTTCTCGATGTCGGCCTTCCCCGAGATCCCGAGCGACTTCTCGACCTCGATCTCCACCGGGAGCCCATGCGTGTCCCATCCCGCTTTGCGCGGGACATGGAACCCCTGCATCGCGCGATGGCGGCAGAAGAGGTCCTTGATGGTGCGCGCGAAGACATGGTGGATCCCCGGGCGTCCGTTCGCGGTCGGCGGGCCCTCATAGAAGACCCAGGCGGGCGCATCGGCGCGCGCGGCCTGCGAGGCCTCGAAGACCCCATCGGCGGTCCAGCGGCCAAGGACCTCCTGCTCGAGGTCATCGGCGGGACGGTCCCCAGGGAGGAGACGGAAGCGCGGCGCGGCGGAGGGGGAACCCGACATAACCTCTGAATTTACGGCCGCTTAGGGGGCGGGAGGAAGCCGCGCTGGCCCCCTAGACGGGCCGCCCGCGCTCCCCGAAGAGGACCGTCCCGAGCCGCACGAGGGTCGCCCCCTCCTCGACCGCGATCTCGTAGTCCCCCGACATCCCCATCGAGAGCTCGGTCGCCGGGTGCCCAGCGCTCGCCAAGATCTCGCGCGCCGCACGGGCGCCCTGAAAGACCTGCCGGAGCACCGACTCAGGGGCATCGAAGGGCGCCATCGTCATCACCCCGCGCACCGAGAGCCCCGCACACTGGTGCAAACGCTCCGCCACCGCAGGCACATCGGCGAGGGCATAGCCGCCCTTCGTGTCCTCGCCAGAGATGTTGACCTGCAGCAGCACGTGGAGGGGCTGCGGCGCGACCACGACGTTCGCGCCGGCACCGATGACCACGGTGGCCTTGCGCCCGACCGCATCGGCGGCGACGAGGATGCTCTCGCGATCGAGCGCATGGGAGAGCGCGAAATGCGGGAGCGCCTTCGCCTTGTTGGATTGGAGATGCCCGATGAGATGCCACCGCACCCCGCCGCGCGTGCAGGGCGCATCGGCCAGCGCCTCCTGCTTCCCGATCGCCTCTTGCACCTTGTTCTCACCGACGTCGGTGATGCCCGCGGCCCACGCCGCCTCCACCGCCTCGGGGCCATGCGTCTTGGTGACCGCGATAAGACGCACGTCCTGCGCGTGGCCACCGCGCGCGACCGCCGCCGCGATGCGGCCACGGATCTCCGCGACCCGCGCCGGGAGTTCGGGGAACATCGTCACGCGGACTGACTCGTGCGGCGCCGGCGCGCTTACGCCGGCGAGGGCTCCGGCGTCCCGCCGATCGGCGGGATACGGCGCGGCTCTGGCGTCGTGGCGGGCGGCGCCGCGGTCACCGGGGCGGGTTCCGTCGGCGGCTCCTGCCGCGGCGGGAGCGGCTGTCCCTGCTCGAGGATCGCGATGTCCTCGCGCGAGAGGGTCTCGCGCTCGAGCAGCGCCTGCGCCAGTCGATCGAGCAGATCGCGGTGCGTCGTCAACGTCTCCATCGCCCGCGAGTACGCCTCATTGATCACGCGCGCCACCTCATCGTCGACCTGCTGCGCGGTGCGCTCCGAGACCTGCCGACGGCTCCCGAGCTCACGGCCGAGGAAGACCTCTTGCTCGTTGTCGCCGACGAGGATCGGGCCGATCGCATCGGAGAGCCCCCACTGCGACACGTAGCGCCGCGCGATCCCCGTCGCCTGCTGGATATCGCTCGACGCTCCCGTCGTCACGTGGTCGCGACCGAAGATGATCTCCTCCGCCACGCGGCCGCCGTACGCCATCACGAGGCGCGCCTCGAGCTGCTCGCGCGTCACGGAGACGCGGTCGTCCTCGGGGAGCGTGAAGGCGAGGCCGAGCGCACGGCCGCGCGGGACGATCGTCACCTTGTGCAGCGGATCGTTGCCCTTGACGCGGATCGCGCAGACGGCGTGCCCCGCCTCATGGTACGCGGTGAGGCGACGCTCCTCCTCCTTCATCACGAGCGACTTCCGCTCGGCGCCGAGCATCACGCGGTCCTTCGCATCCTCGAAGTCCACCATGTAGATGCGCTCATGGCTCCGACGGGCCGCGAGCAGCGCCGCTTCGTTCACGAGGTTCGCGAGATCGGCACCCGCCATCCCCGGGGTCCCGCGCGCGAGGCGCGTGATGTCCACGTCATCGGCGAGGGGCTTGTTGCGCACATGGACCTTGAGGATCCCCTCACGCCCACGGAGATCGGGCGCATCGACGACGATCTGCCGATCGAAGCGACCCGGACGGAGCAGCGCGGGATCGAGCACATCGGGGCGATTCGTCGCCGCGATGAGGATCACGCCATCGTTGGACTCGAAGCCATCCATCTCGACGAGGAGCTGATTGAGCGTCTGCTCACGCTCATCGTGCCCGCCGCCCAGACCGGCGCCGCGGTGGCGCCCGACGGCGTCGATCTCGTCGATGAAGATGATGCACGGCGCCTGCGCCTTCCCCTGTTCGAAGAGGTCGCGCACGCGCGAGGCGCCGACGCCGACGAACATCTCGACGAAGTCGGAGCCCGACATGGAGAAGAAGGGACGTCCCGCCTCACCGGCGACCGCCTTCGCGAGCAGGGTCTTCCCCGTGCCCGGCGGGCCGACGAGGAGCGCGCCCTTGGGCAGTCGGCCCCCGAGCTTGGTGAACTTCTGCGGGTCCTTGAGGAACTCGATGATCTCGCGGAGCTCGACCTTCGCCTCATCGGCGCCGGCGACATCGGCGAAGGTGATCTTCGGCGTGTCCCCGCTGAGGAGCTTCGCCTTCGACTTGCCGAACGAGAAGGCCTTCCCGCCCTGCGCCTGCATGTTCCGCATCACCACGAACCAGATGCCGAAGATGAGGATCCAGGGGAGCATGGAGAGGAGGACGCCGAGGATGCTCGGCCGCTGCTCCTCCGCCTTGATCGCGACCTGCTTGGCGCGCAGCCGCTCGACCTCGATCTCGCTGTTCGCGACGGCGAGTTTGGCGCTGAAGCTCTTCACCTCGCGCCCTTGGATGAGGACGCGCTGCTTGAACTCGCCCGTGACCTCCTTCCCGCCGACGATGGTGACGCGCGCGATGTTGTCCGCGGTCAGCTGCTGGTCATAAAAGGAGTAGTCGATCTCCGTCGTCCGTTCCGTCCCCTTCCCCGCGAACTGCACGAGGACGAAGGGCACCAAGAACAAGAGGAGCCAGAACGAGAGCGACTTGGAGAGACGCCCGAAACCACCGGGCCTCTGCGATGTGGGAGCGGACATGAATGATTCCTACTGGAGACTGGCGACGTACGGGACGTGGCGGAAATCCTCGGCGTGGTCGAGTCCATACCCGACGAGGAATTCCGACGGCGCATCGAACCCATAGAAACGCACGGGTTCGGTGAGCTCGGTGGCGATGTGCTTGTGGAAGAGCGCGCAGAGGGCGATCGACTTCGGCTTCCGCGCGCGCAGGATGGTGGACAGCTCCTGCAGGGTGCGCCCCGAATCGACGATGTCGTCGACAAGGAGAAGATGCTTCCCTTCGAGCGAGGTCTCCGGGTCGTAGACCAGGCGGACCGTCCCCGAGGAGACCGTCCCCGCGCCGTAGCTCGAGGCGACGATGAAGTCGACGTGCAGCGGGCGCTCGATCTCCCGGACGAGGTCCGCCACGAAGATGAAGCTCCCCTTGAGGAGCCCCAGCACGAGGAGGTCGCCGTCCGGGTATGCCGCGGTGATCTCGCGGCCCAGCTCCGCCACGCGCCGCGCGATGGTCTCGGCGTCGAAGGGGATGCGGGCGACCGGACGCCCTTTCAGACGGGGATCGACAGAGGAGGTCTGCATCTATGGAATATAGTCCCCAGCCCCACGAACCGTTCCCTCGACGACGTAGGTGGTGCGCGTGCGCGAGAGGCGCGCCCCACCGGAGAGCGGGATGGTCTGCCCTGCCTGAGCGATCGGTGCCCATCGCGAGGCACGGTCGACACCGCGACGGTCCATGACGACCCCCGCGCGCGCCGCGATCGCGGGCCAGCACACCTCCCACGCAGCGGCATCGAGCGCGGCGACCGTCTCCACTGGGACGGTGACCGTCGTCGGCGCGATCAGGCGGCCGCCGAGCGCGTCTACGAGCGCCTCGACCTCGGCGCGCCAATCGGCGGCGCGGAGGCCGAGGGTCCAACACCATTCGCTGAACCCCGGAGCGACGCGCTCGAGCGCCGGGAGGATCTCGTGTCGGACGCGGTTCCGCTGGAAGGCGCGCGTGGCGTTGCTCGGATCGTCGAGAAACGGGACCTGATGGGATACGGCGTATGCGGCGACGGCAGCCCGAGGCGCGGTGAGGAGGGGGCGGAGGGGACCGCCGGCGAGCATCCCCGCGAGGCCGCGAGGGCCAGACCCGCGCAGGAGTCGGAGGACCACGGTCTCGATCTGATCATCCCGGGTGTGGGCGGTCACCACCTGAGCCCCGAGGGAGGCGGCCGCCTCAGATAGGAACGACCAACGGGCACCCCGCCACGCCGCCTCGGTGCGAGCCAGCCCCCGGGGAGCCCGGCCACGGACTAGTGTCAGCCCTCGGGCCGACGCCTCCTGGGCGACCAGGTCGCAGGCGGCGGTCGCCTGAGCGCCCGTCCCATGGTCGAAGGTGGCGACCCCGGCGATCTGCTCCCGGCACCGCGCCGCCATGGCATCGAGCAGCACCATGGAGTCCCGCCCCCCGGAGACCGCGAGGAGCCACCGCCCCGCCGGGAGAGCGTCCACGGCCCGCTCGACCGCGGACCCCGATTCCATTTTCGGGAACACCTATCTAAGATATGCGTTGAATCAGGCAGACCATCGACCTTTGGACGCGGAGCATCCACGTGGAGCAGAACTTCGGCGGCCCCCTCGGCACCCTCATCGCAGGGCTCGGTATGGGCGCCTATTACCTCGGCCTCACCTGGATCAACATCCTCCTCGGCCTCTTCCTGACCCCCTTCTTCATCATCCCGGTGACCTGGGTGATGGATGCGCGGAAGAAGAAGGCTGAGTCTTGAGCTGAAGGCTGGAAGCTCTAGGCTGAAAGCTGAAAGACACGTTCCCCCCGGTAGGACCCGACGGCGCCCGCGAGGCGCCGTTTTTCTTGCCCGGTTGCCATGTGCCGGAGTGGCAGATTAGGTTCAGGGGTCAGGTGGGAGGGGTCAGGGACCAGGTAACGGCGGGTGCTGGTTCTGACGGGAGTGCCCTGGCTGAATTGCTACCGTAGCGTGGGAGATCCAGTCTGATTTTTCCACATTGCGAGGCAGGGCGTGACGGCCGGGATATCGGGTCAAGCGATGGTGTTGAAAAGCAGGAAAGTGACTAATCAGCTGAACGGCGCCTATCCACATCGCGTATGCAGGACAAAATGATTCCGTATGCAATTATTTGCATACGGAATTTGCTTTAGTGCATATCTGTAAACTCCCACAAAATATGGTTTTACAATGAAATATATCGAGTGATTTACGAAGAAAGGCGCGAAGATCGCCTTCTTGTCAACAAAACGGCGCCGAGATCCAGCCGAACGTATGATCCGGACGGCAGATGGTCATCGCGAAGGGAAAGTTATCAACAATTTGGCGCCTGACTGCGCCCTCCCTTCCCCCCTGCCCCAGTGTGCCCCAACACGGACCAAAGGCCTTTGATCAGCCGGCCTGAATCAGCTCCAGGGGAACCGCCGATCAACCGCCCACCATCGATTCGAGCCAAAATGGCTGGCTTGGAACGAATCGTCGAGCTCCACTATTGTAGGAGCTTCTGGCGGTCGGCCAATCCGTCCCCACCTTCTCCTATCATCAGATGAAAATCGGCGTCCCCACGGAACGCACCCCCGGCGAGTCCCGGGTGGCCCTCATCCCTGAGAGTGTCAGCCGGCTGACCAAGGCCGGCGTGACCGTGCTGATCGAACGCGGCGCTGGGCTCCGCGCCGGCTTCCCTGACGCGGCCTATGAGAAGGCCGGTGGCACCCTCGCCACCCAGCCGGAGGCCTTCAGCGCCGATCTGGTGGCCAAGGTCCAGAAGCCCACAGCGGCCGAAGTGGCTCAGATGGCCGCCGGGAGCCACCTGATCTCACTCCTGCAGCCCTCCAGCAGCGCCGAGGCGATCCAGGCCCTCGACGCCCGTGGGGTCACGGCCTTCGCCCTCGAGCTGGTCCCCCGGATCACCCGGGCCCAGTCGATGGACGTCCTCTCCTCCCAGGCCACCGTGGCGGGCTACAAGGCGGTCCTGATCGGCTCCGCGGAGCTCGTGAAGTTCCTCCCGATGCTCACCACCGCCGCCGGGACCATCGCCCCCTCCAAGGTCTGCGTCCTGGGCGCCGGCGTCGCCGGTCTCATGGCGATCGCGACCGCCCGCCGCCTCGGCGCCGTCGTGAGCGGGTTCGACATCCGCGCCGCGGCCGCCGAGCAGATCAAGTCGCTCGGCGCCTCGGTGGTGGCGGAGAACCTCATCTCGGCTGATTCCCAGACCACGGGTGGCTACGCCAAGGAACAGAGCGCCGAGCAGCAGGCGGCGATCCAGGACGCCCTCAAGGCCCACCTCGCCGGGATGGACCTCGTGATCACCACCGCCCAGGTCCCGGGGCGCACCGCCCCACGCCTCATCAGCACGGCGACCATCCAGACGATGGCCCCGGGCTCGGTGATCGTCGACCTCGCCGCCGAGACCGGCGGCAACTGCGAGCCGACGAAGGCAGGCGAGACGGTGGAGGTGAACGGGGTGAAGGTGATCGGGCCGGTGAACCTGGCCGCGACGATGCCCAACCACGCCTCCGCGATGCTCAGCCGCAACATCCTCACCTTCGTGCAGCACCTGCTCACCAAGGAAGGCACCCTCAACGTCGACCGCGCCGACGAGATCACCGACGCGATGATCGTCACCGGGAGAACCGCCGCATGACCGGCATCGACCTGATCGGCTTCATCGTCGTCTTCATCTTGGCGACCTATCTGGGCGCCTCCCTCATCGGCCGCGTCCCGCCGACCCTCCACACCCCGCTGATGTCGGGGGCCAACGCGGTCTCCGGGATCACGGTGGTGGGGGCGATGGCCGTCGCCGGTCACACCGACTACGGCTGGCTCGGCTCGGTCCTCGGCTTCATCGCGATCGTCTTCGCGATGATGAACGTCGTCGGCGGCTATGCCGTGACCGACCGGATGCTCGAGATGTTCAAGAAGGGCCCGCAGGGGGGTGCCAAGTGATCGGCATCGGCCTCGAACGGCTCCTCTACCTCGTCGCTGCCGTCCTCTTCATCACCGGGCTCAAGCAGCTCCAGAGCCCTGAGACCGCGCGCAAGGGGAATCAGATCTCGGCGCTTGGCATGTTGCTGGCGATCGTGATCACCCTGCTCAGCGCCAAGACGATGACGTATGGCACGATCATGGCCGGCCTCCTGGTCGGCGGCGGGATCGGGCTCTATCTCGCCCGCTCGGTGGCGATGACCTCGATGCCGCAGATGGTCGCGCTCCTCAACGGCGTGGGCGGTGGCTCCTCGCTCCTCGTGGCGACGGCGGAGTTCCTGCACATGTACGAGAAGGGGGAGGCCGCGACGGTCGATGTCGCGCTCTCCACGCACCTCGGCGTACTGATCGGCGCGGTGACGCTGACCGGCTCGGCGATCGCCTGGGCGAAGCTCCAGGAGGTCATGACGGGGAAGGCGATCACCTTCGGCGGCCAGATGACGGTCAACGGCCTGCTCTTCGCGGTGATCGCGGGGCTCGCGGCCTGGCTGATCATGGTCCCCACCGCCCCGCTCTGGGCCTTCTACGCCCTCATCGGGCTCTCCCTGCTCCTCGGTGTGCTCCTCGTGATCCCGATCGGCGGCGCCGACATGCCGGTCGTGATCTCGCTGCTCAACTCCTACTCGGGCATCGCCGCGGCGATGACCGGGTTCGTGATCAAGAGCGAGGTGCTCGTCATCTCAGGGGCCCTCGTCGGCTCCTCGGGAATCATCCTCTCGCAGATCATGTGCAAGGCGATGAACCGCTCGCTCGGCAACGTCCTCTTCGGCGCCTCCGGGGCCACCGCCGGGAAGAGCACCAAGAGCTCGGAGGGGCTCACCGTCGCCTCCACCAACGTGGAGGAGGCGGCGCTCCAGCTCGCCTACGCGCAGCAGGTGATCATCGTCCCGGGCTACGGCCTCGCCGTGGCGCAGGCGCAGCACCAGGTGCGCGAGCTCATGGACCTCATCGAGAAGCGTGGCGGGACGGTGAAGTTCGCCATCCATCCGGTGGCGGGCCGCATGCCGGGCCATATGAACGTGCTCCTCGCCGAGGCGAACATCCCGTACGACAAGCTGATCGACATGGACGATATCAATCCGGAGTTCGAGCGGACCGATGTCTGCCTCGTGATCGGCGCGAACGACGTCGTGAATCCGGCGGCGCGCACCGATGCGTCGAGCCCGATCTTCGGGATGCCGATCCTCAACGCCGACCAGGCCAAGCGCTGCATCGTGATGAAGCGCGGGATGAGTGCGGGGTTTGCGGGGATCGAGAACGAGCTCTTCTATAACCCCAAGACACAGATGCTCTTCGGCGATGCCAAGGGGACGCTCTCGAAGCTCGTCGCCGAGGTGAAGCAGGTCTAAGTGGCGTCGTAGGTGCGCGTCCGCCAGCGCCGGGGACGCCGCACCGACGAGAGAACCATCCGCACCGCCGCGAGCGGATCGGCGAGAGGGCTCAGCCACCAGCTGAGCCCTTTTCGCTGGTAGCTCCCACGCAACGCGACCTGCAGCAAGACGCGGATCCCGAGGATCGCGGCGGTGAAGCCAGTGAGGAGATCACGCACCGGCGAGGCGGGTAGCACGGGCCAGCACGCCCAGAGGGTGATCGCCAGCGGCAGGGCGAGTCCCTGTGCGCACACCACGACCAGCACGTCCCGCCACTGCTGCGCGCGGCTCGCCGCGTCCTTGAGATCGATCGAGCGTCCCCACTCGCGCCACATCTGCCCCACGTTCGCATAGCTCCGCACGCGGTAGAGCCGCGAGCCATCGAGGAAGCCGACCGCCACCCCGCGCGTCGCGAGATGCCGGACGAGCGAGACATCCTCGGCGAACGACTCGCGCACCGGCTCGTAGCCGCCATGGTGCAGGAGCACCTCGCGCCGCGCGAGGAAGCACTGTCCATTGGCGAGGATCCGATCGGGGCGCACGCGCGGATCTCCTGCCGCGCCGGTGCGATAGAGCAGCGAGATCAACAGGGCGGGCTGCACGAATCGCTCGGCCGCCCCCTGCCCATCGAATCGCGGGGAGAAGGAGACCACATCGAAGCGCTCGCGCTGCGCCGCGTGCAGGATCGCGGCGGCCGCGCCGGGCTCGACCTCCGTATCGGCGTCGAGCCCGAGCACCCAGGGGTGACTCGCCTGCGTGAGCCCGTACTGAAGCGCCCACGCCTTCCCAATCCATCCCGACGGCAGCGGAGGATCGGTGAGGAGGCGGATGCGCGGGTCCTGTCGTACAGCGGCCTCCACGAGTTCTCGCGTGCCGTCGGTGGAGCCTGAGTCGATCACGAGGATCTCGCGCACCGGCGCGCCCTGCGCCTGCACCCCACGGAGGCAGGGGCCGATCCGCTGCGCCTCGTTCAGGCAGGCGATCACGATCGTGAGCCTCGGCTCGGCGAGCCCCTCGAGGCGCGGCATCTCAGGCGGACGCCGCGTGCGCCCCCCCGCGAGCCGCGCGGTCAGCACCGCGAGCGTCCCCCCCTGCACGAGGGCGAGCCCGCCGAGGACGGCGTCGATCATGGCCGGCGCCCGCGCATCACCTGCACGCTACTGGATCGGACCCGCGTTGATCTGATCGACGATGAAGGCGAAGCGGAAGGCCTGCTCCTTGAGCCGCTCGTACCGCCCCGAGGAACCGCCGTGCCCCGCCCCCATGTGCATCTTGAGCAGGAGCGGATTCCCATCGGTCTTCGTCGCGCGGAGCTTGGCCACCCACTTGGTCGGCTCGAAGTAGCCGACGCGCGAATCGTTGAGTCCGCTCGTCACGAGCATCCGCGGATAGGCCTTGGCCTCCACGTTGTCGTACGGCGAGTAGCTCTTGAGGTAGCGGTACTCCTCTACCTTCTGCGGATTCCCCCACTGTTCCCACTCCTGCGCGGTGAGGGGGATGCTGGCATCGAGCATCGTGTTGATCACATCGACGAAGGGGACATCGGCGACGATCACCTTGAAGAGCTCGGGCCGCAGATTCGCGATGACCCCCATGAGGAGACCGCCCGCGCTCCCGCCATTCGCGGCGAGCCGCTCGGGCGTGGTATACCGCTCGCGCACCAGATGATCGGCGACGTCGATGAAGTCGGTGAAGGTGTTCATCTTCCTGAGCATCTTCCCGTCGTCGTACCAGGGGCGCCCCATCTCCTGCCCGCCGCGGACATGGGCGATGGCGTAGGTGAAGCCGCGATCCACGAGCGCGAAGCGCTGCGAGCTGAAGGTCGGCTCGGTGGTCGAGCCATACGACCCGTACGCGTAGAGCAGGAGCGGCGCCTTGCCGTCGCGCACGAACCCCTTGCGATGTACGAGGGAGATCGGGATCCGCGTGCCATCACGGGCGGTGGCGTAGAGGCGCTCCACCTCGTACCGCGACGGATCGTATCCAGGGACCTCGGTGCGCTTCTTCTCCACCCGCGTGCGCGCGGCCATGTCGTAGTCAAACACCGTGCTCGGCGTCACCAGCGAGCTATAGGAGAATCGCAGCTCGCGGGCATCGTACTGCGGATTCTCTCCAGGGAAGACGCCGTACGCCGCCTCGGGGAAGGTCACCTCATGCGTGTCACGCTTCCCGTCGAGCGCGGTGATGCGGAGTCGGCGCAGTCCCTCGCGACGCTCGACCACCACCACATGGTGTTTGAAGGGCATGATCCCTTCCACGAAGACATCGGCGCGCGGGGCGAGCCAGTCCTTCCACTGGGCGCGATCGGTGTTGGCGATCGGGGCGGTCATCACGCGAAAGTTCTGCGCTCCCTCGTTCGTCACGATGTAGAGCGCCCCCTCCCCCGGCTCCACCTCGTACTCGATCCCCGGCCGGCGCGCCGCGATCATGCGCGGCCGCTCCGTGGGACGGGCGGTCGAGATCAGGTGCCACTCGCTCGAGGTGAACGACCCGCTCGAGAGGAGGATCCACTCCCCGTTCCGCGAGCGCCGCACGTTCACATTGAAGAGCACGTCGTCATCCTGATAGACCTTCACGTCGGCACTGCGCGGCGTCCCGAGCAGATGCCGCCAGACGGCATCCCCGCGCTTCGCCGAGTCGGGGGTCATGTAGAAGAGCGTCCGGTTATCGTTCGCCCAGGCGAGCCCCCAGCTGAGCTTTTCGATCTCATCGGGAAGCCACTTCCCCGTGCGCAAATCGCGGACGCGAAGGATGAAGTCCTCGTACCCGGTGGTATCGACGAGCACCGCGAGCAGGTTGTGGTCGGGGCTCACCTCCATCCCGCCTAGCGAGTAGAAGGCATGCCCCTCCGCCTCGGCGTTCTGGTCGAAGTAGACCTCTTCGCGTGCCTCGAGGGATCCGCGCTTACGCACGTAGATCGGGTAGGGCTTCCCCTTCTCCGTCCGCGCGTAGTAGTACCACCCATCGCGCCGCTCGGGGACCTGGCTGTCGTCCTCCTTGATCTTGGCGAGCATCTCGTCGTAGAGCTGCTGCTGGAGCCCCGCCGTGTGCGCCATCATGGCGTCGGTGTAGCGGTTCTCGGCCTCGAGATACGGGATCGTCTCGGGGTGGTTCCGATCCTTGAAGTAGGCGTACTCGTCGACCCGGCGATCCCCGTGAAGGACCGACTCGACGGGGAGACGCTTGGCGATCGGCGGGAGGGGGCGCTGGGCGGACATGATGGACGGGAGAGCGATCAGGGAGAGGAGCGGGGCGACGAACGCGATCGGACGCATCGGAGGGTTCCTGAGAGAGGGATGAGGAAAACTACCGAGCACCCCGAGCGGGTGTGAGGCGCTAGCTTACGGGGCGCGTCCTGCCCCCCTTCCCTCTCTCGATCCCACCGTCCACCATGGCCGCCACCGGCCGCCGCCTCCTGCGCCTCTGGCGCCTCTGCGCCCCGATGCCCGGGGGCTGGTGGGTCTTCCAGCGCCTCTTCGCCTGGAGCGTCCCCTACTCCGCCTCGACCAAGCCCCGCGTGCGGGTCCTCGAGCCGGGCCACGCCGAGGTCGAGATTCCCGACCGGCGCGCCAATCGCCAGCACCTCGGCTCCGTCCATGCCATCGCCCTGATGAACGTGGCGGAGATGGCGAGCGGACTCGCGATGGTGAGCGGTCTCCCTGAGGGGGTGCGGAGCATCGTGCGCGAGATCCGGATGGAGTACCTCAAGAAGGCGCGCGGGACGATCCGCGCGGTGAGCCATGTCGCGATCCCCACCGTCACGGGGGACTGTGACGTGGAGGTCACCGCCGACTGTCTCGATCGATCGGGCGCGGTGGTCGCACGCGCCACCGTGTCATGGCGGCTCGGCCTCATGCCGACCCAGCCCTCCTCCTCACGCTGAGCGCTCCGATGGAGACCGTGTTCACCAGGCAGGTCGGGATCGAGGTCCCCCTCATCTGCGGCCCGATGTATCCCTGCTCCAACCCCGAGCTCGTTGCCGCCGTGAGCGAGGCGGGGGGCCTTGGCATCGTCCAGCCGATCTCGCTCACCTACGTGCATGGGTACGACTTCCGCGAGGGGCTGCGCTTCATCAAGCAGCGGACGTCCAAACCGATCGGCTTCAACGCGCTGATCGAGGGAAACAACAAGATCTACCGCAAGCGGATGGAGGAGTGGATCGACATCGCCCTCGAGGAAGGCGTGCGCTTCTTCCTCACCTCGCTCGGGAACCCGCGTTGGGTCTGCGAGAAGGTCCATGCGGTCGGTGGCGTGGTCTATCACGATGTGACCGAGCGAAAGTGGGCGCAGAAGGGGGTCGATGGTGGGATCGACGGCCTCGTCGCGGTGAATGACCGCGCCGGTGGGCATGCGGGGAGTAAGACCGCGGAGGCCTTGCTCGAGGAGCTCGGTCCCTTCGGCCTCCCGATCGTCGCCGCGGGCGGCGTGGGCGATGCCACGGAGTTCGCGCGCATGATCCGCGTGGGCTACGCCGCCGTCCAGCTTGGGACCCGCTTCATCGCGACCACCGAATGCGAGAGCAGTCAGGCGTACAAGGACGCGATCGTCCACGCGCGCGAGGAGGACATCGTGCGCACCGTGCGCCTCACGGGCGTCCCCGTCGCCGTGATCAACAACCCCTACATCCAACGCCTCGGCACCGACGCGAGCCCCTTCGCCCGCTGGATGCTGCGTGGGCGCCGCACCAAGCACTGGATGCGCACCTGGTACGCCCTCAACTCCGTGCGCCGCCTCAAGCGCTCCCTCTGGAGCGACGATACCGCGCAGGACTATTGGCAGGCGGGGCGGTCCGTGGCGACCATTCATGACATCAAACCCGCCGGCGAGATCGTACGGGAATTCGCCGCCGCCCTCTGATCCCTGTTCCCTGACACCTGGAGTTGATATGGCTGCTGATGTGATCGACTACCGCCTGATCGGCGACGACATGCAGGGCGTGATCATCACCCTCGACCCGGGCGAGGCGGTGCTCGCCGAGGCGGGGGCGATGATGTACATGGAGGATGGGATCCAGATGGCGACCACACTGGATCCGAACAACCAGGGCGGCGGCCTCTTCGGTAAGCTCGTCGGCGCCGGGAAGCGGATGCTCACCGGGGAGTCGTTCTTCATCACCCTCTTCGGGAACACCGTCAATCAGCGGCGCGATGTCGCCTTCGCCGCCCCCACGCCGGGGAAGATCCTCATCGCCGATCTCAAGAGCTGGGGCGGTGAGCTCATAGCGCAAAAGGACGCCTTCCTCTGCGCCGCGCGCGGGATCGACATGGACATCGCCTTCACCCGCCGCATCGGTGCGGGCTTCTTCGGCGGCGAAGGGTTCATCCTCCAGCGCCTGCGCGGCGATGGCCTCGCCTTCCTCTCCGCCTCCGGCACCCTCGTGGAGCGTGAGCTCGCGGCGGGCGAGGTCCTCCGCGTCGACACCGGATGTCTCGTCGCGATGCAGCCCTCGGTCGACTACGACATCGAGATGGTCCGCGGCGTGAAGACGATGCTCTTCGGTGGCGAGGGACTTTTCTACGTGAAGCTCACCGGCCCCGGGAAGATCGTGTTGCAGACGATGCCCTTCTCGCGCCTCGCCGAACAGGTGATCGCGCATGCGCCCGCGCTCCAGCGTCAGGGCACCTCCCGCGGATTGATCGGCGGGATCCTTGGCGATCAGGGGTGAGCGCGTGACACTGCCGCGGTGGCTGACGACAGGGATCGCTGGGGCCGCGCTTGCGGCGGGACTCGTCCACGGGTTCTTCCCGATCCGGAATCTCCCGGCCCTCGGTCCCCTGCTCGACCCCGCGCATGGGGTCTGGGCGGCGGCACGCACCGCCGAGCTCTCGGCGGAGGAATCGCGAGCGCTCGCCGGCCTCGGTGAGGCGGTGACCGTCGAGTACGACGATCGCGGCGTGCCCCACATCTTCGCCGCCACCGAACTCGACGCCTTCCGCGCGCTCGGCTGGGTGCATGCGCGCGATCGGCTCTTTCAGATGGAGATGACGCAGCGCGCGGCCTCAGGGACCCTCACCGAGGTCGCCGGGGCGCGCACGCTCGAGCTCGATCGTGCGGCACGGGCGCGTGGACTCCCCGCGGCGGCCGCCGCCAAGTGGGCCTCGCTCGCCGCGGACGATCCCACGCGCGCCGCGATCGTCGCCTACATGGACGGCGTGAACGCCTGGATCGCGCAGGCCTCCCCCGCCGAGCTGCCCATCGAGTACAAACTCCTCGGCGTCGCCCCGCGCCGCTTCGAGCCGGTCGATTGCTTCCTCCTGTTGATGCAGATGTCGCAGTCGCTCTCGTTTCGCGATGACGAACTGCGACGCGAGGCGGTCGAGGCGCTGATCGGAGCGGCGGCTACGGATGCGCTCTTCCCGGTGGATGCGCCGATTCAGGAGCCGATCGAACCGGTGCCGGGGCGTACGGCACCCACGTATCTCACCGCGCGCTTCCCCGCCCCGACGAGCCCAACGCCGGCGAAGGTCGCCACCGCGCGCGCGCGCCTCGAGGATGGTCGTCGCCTGATCGCTGGGGTCGAGAGCGAGACCAAGGGTGAGGCGGTGGTGGGAAGCAACAATTGGGCGATCGCGCCCGCGCGATCCGCCTCCGGCCACGCGCTCCTCTCCGGCGACCCGCACCTCCAGCTCACCCTGCCGAGCATCTGGTACGAGGTGCATCTCGTCGCGGGGGAGCTCGATCTGTACGGCGTCTCGCTTCCGCTCTCGCCGGTGATCCCGATCGGGTTCAACCGCGACGTCGCCTGGACGGCGACGAACACCGGCGCCGACGTCGTCGACTTCTATCGGGAGACGGTCGACGATTCGATCGCCCCCACGCGGTACCAGCTCGACGGCGAGTGGATGCCGATCACCTCGCGCCTCGAGACCTTCCGTGGGAAGCGTGGTGAGGTGCTCGCCACCGACACGCTCCACACCACGCATCGCGGTCCCTTGCGCCGCACCTCCGCCGGGTGGACCTCACAGCGGTGGACCGCGCTCGAGCCCTCGGGGGAAGCTGGCGCCTACCTCAAGGCGATCCGCGTGCGCTCCGTCGACGCCTGGTACGAGGCGATGAGCGGCTACCGCGCGCCGGCACAGAACTTCCTCGTCGCCGACCGCAGCGGGCGCATCGCGATCCGCAGCACCGGGCGTTTCCCCATCCGGCCCGGCGATGGCCGCGGGGACCGCCTCCAGGACGGCTCCACCCGCGCCAGCGATTGGACCGGGGACTGGCCCGCCGAGCGATTCCCGCAGTCGATGGCACCGGCGCAGGGCTATCTCGCGAGTGCCAATCAACAGCCGCTCGATCCCACCAAGCGTCCAGGGTATCTGGGCTGGGACTGGCCCACGCCCTGGCGTGCGATGCGGATCAATCAGATCCTGCGCGCCGATGCCGCGATGACGCCGGAGAAGATGCGGCTCGCGCACACCGATCCGCAGAGCGCGCTGACCGCCCCGGTCCTGAGCGCGCTCCGTGAGGCGATGCGCGCGCGGCCGATGGCGTCGGAGGAGGCACGCGCCGCGCTCGCCTTCCTCGATGGCTGGGATCAGCACTTCGATCCCGAGAGTCAGGGCGCGGTGCTCTTCGACGCCGTACTCCGCACCATCACGAATCGCACCTGGGACGAACTCATCCCCGAGGGCGACAGCAGCCGTGTGGCGACCCCGAATTCGATGCTGCTGGTCCGACTCTTCGAGGATCGCACCTCGATCTGGTGGGATGATCGACGCACCCCTGAAGCGCGCGAGGACCGCGACCAGATCCTCGTCGAGAGCTTGGAGAAGGCGTGGCGGGACACGCGCGCGCAGCTCGGCAACGATCCCACCACCTGGCGCTGGCGGATGCGTCGCCTCACCAACGTACGTCACCTCCTCCAGCTCCCTGGGTTCGATCGCGAGTCGCTCGCCGTGCAGGCGGGCCCAGGCACGCTGAGTCCGAGTGAGGGGCGTGGGACCGCCGGGGCGAGCTGGCGCTTCGTCGTCGAGCTGGGGGACACCGTGCAGGCGTGGGGGATCTATCCCGGTGGGCAGTCGGGGAACCCCGTCTCCTCCCGCTACGCCGATCGCCTCGAAGGGTGGCGCTTGGGACAGCTCAACCCCCTGCACCTCCCACGGAAGGCCGGCGAGCTCCCCGGCATGGTGCGTCAGAGCGTCCTCACCCTCACCCCGGCGGCGCGATGACCCGGCCGATCTGGTTCCTCCTCACGAGCGTGGCGATGGCGACCCTCACCTGGGTCGTCGGGTGGTGGATGGTCCCGGTGGTCGCGGCGATCCTCACCATCGCCCGCCGCGATGATGCGGCCGCCCCGTTGCTCGCCGCGGCGGCCGGCGTGCTCGCCTGGGGGATCATCCTTGCCCTCGTGGCGCGCGGCGCCCCCGCAGGATCCGTGGCGCAGACCGTCGGGCGGGCGCTGCGCCTAGGCCCCAACGCCCTCGTCGCCGTGACGCTCGCCTACGGCGGGCTGCTGGCCGGCTCCGCCGCGGAACTCGCCCGTGCCCTCGCCACCCCCCGCCAGCGGCCTACGCCCACGCTCTGAGTCACCGCCGGTCCTGAGTACCTTTCGGCACCGATCCATCGTTCTGGAGACTCCGTGGCCACGATCCTGCAATCCCTCCCCGTCGGCGAGCGTGTCGGCATCGCCTTCTCGGGTGGACTCGATACCAGCGCCGCGCTGCATTGGATGCGCGCCAAGGGCGCCATCCCGTACGCCTACACCGCCAACCTCGGGCAGCCCGACGAGTCGGATTACGACGCGATCCCGCGCAAGGCGATGGAGTACGGCGCCGAGCAGGCGCGCCTGATCGATTGCCGCGCGCAGCTCGTGGCCGAGGGGCTCGCCGCGATCCAATCGGGGGCGTTCCATGTCTCCACCGGCGGGCAGACCTACTTCAACACCACCCCGCTCGGCCGCGCCGTCACCGGGACGATGCTCGTCGCCGCGATGCGCGAGGACGGCGTCAACATCTGGGGCGACGGGAGCACCTTCAAGGGAAACGACATCGAGCGGTTCTACCGCTACGGGCTCCTCACAAACCCCGCGCTCAAGGTCTATAAGCCCTGGCTCGACCAGGCCTTCATCGACGAGCTCGGCGGGCGCACCGAGATGGCAGAGTACCTGATCGCCAACGGCTTCGCCTACAAGATGAGCACGGAGAAGGCGTACTCCACCGACTCCAACCTCCTCGGCGCGACGCACGAGGCGAAGCACCTCGAATTCCTCGACCAGAGCATGCACATCGTCGAGCCGATCATGGGGGTCGCCTTCTGGAAGGACGAGGTCGCCGTGAGGCGCGAGACGGTGCGGATCCGCTTCGAGGAGGGCGTGCCCGTCGCGATCAACAGTCAGAGCTTCGACTCCGCGCTCGCCCTCTTCCTCGAGGCGAATGTGATCGGTGGGCGACACGGGCTCGGGATGACCGATCAGATCGAGAACCGGATCATCGAGGCCAAGAGCCGAGGGATCTACGAGGCGCCGGGGATGGCGCTCCTCTTCCTCGCGTACGAGCGTCTCGTGACGGGGATCCACAACGAGGACACGATCGAGCAGTACCGCATCAATGGGCGTAAGCTCGGGCGGCTCCTCTACCAGGGGCGCTGGCTCGACCCGCAGGCCCTCATGCTGCGCGAGTCGGCGCAGCGCTGGGTCGCGCGTGCGGTGTCGGGGGAGGTGACGGTGGAGCTCCGTCGCGGGAACGACTATTCGATCCTCGATACCACGAGCCCCAACCTCACCTACAAGCCCGAGCGGCTCACGATGGAGAAGGGCGAGGCGTTCTTCACCCCGCTCGATCGGATCGGGCAGCTCACGATGCGGAACCTCGACATCCTCGACACGCGCGGGAAGCTCGAGGTCTACACCAAGAGCGGGCTCCTGCGCGCGTCGAGCGAGACCGCGGTCCCGCAGATCCCCTCGGGCGACGCGAACTGACCGAGCAAGAGAAACGCCGGGAGCGCCTGATGGCGCCCCCGGCGGTCGCGCCCCGAGCCACTCGCTCGGGGCGTTCTCTTGTCCCGCTTACTGCGCGGCGAGTGCCTCCACCGCGTCCGCGAGCTTGGTGACGCGACCGGCATCCTTTCCGCCGACGCTCTTCCGCACCGTGCTCCCGAGCGCCTTAAGGGCCGCCTGCCGCTCCGCCCCACGCTTGGCCTCGGCCTCGGCCAGCGCCGCGCGGTACGCCTTCACCTTGCCGCCCGAGACGCCACCCGAGCGCTCGAGCTGATCGACATAGGCCCGCGCGAGCGCGAAGCTCGCCGGCCAGACGATCTTCGGCTGGCCCTGCGGATTGAGGTAGTCGTAGCGCACCGTGTTGGCGGCGTCGATCTCGTTCTGCGTGAGCACCGCCGAGGGCTTGAGCGCGAAGACGTCGAGCCCGCGTCCGATCTCCGAGCTCACGATCAGGCCGTTGTACCAGTAGACCGACCACGAACCGGCGTTCCCCATGCGGGTCGCGTCGATGGGGCCACGGTCATGGAACGCGATCTCCACCGGGCGCTTGGCATCGGTCCAGTCGAAGACCGAGATGCCGCCCTGATACCACGACTGCACCATGAGGTCGCGGCCAGGGATCGGGATCAGCTTCCCGTTGTGGGCCACGCAGTTCTCGAGATTGGTCTGCGGTGCCGGCATCTTGTAGTAGCTCTGGAAGACCATCGTGCCATTCTCGATCGAGAAGATCGCATTGGCGCCCCACTCCATCGGATCGGACGCGCGGCACTTCGGACCACCGCCGCCGCCCCATTCGTCGGTGAAGAGGACCTTGGACCCATCATTGCTGAAGGTGGCCGAGTGCCAGTAGGCGAAGTTCGAATCGGCGACCGCAGCGATCCGCTTCGGGTTCACCGGGTCACGGATGTCGAGGAGGAGGCCGTAGCCTTCGCAGGCGCCGCCCGCGAGGCCGATCGCCGGATAGACGGTGATGTCATGGCACTGCGTCGGGCCGGGGCGCGGACCTCGGCTCTGACCCGCCGGCGCGAGCCCCACCATCTTGGCGACGATCCCGTCGATCGAGCCACGGAGCGCGGCGCTATCGGCGGCCGTGGGGGCCCCGCTGCCACCGCGCGACTTCACGATGCTGTCTAGCATCGGGCGGGTGAACTGCGGCGGGAGCATCATCGTCTGCCCCTCGATCGAGACCACGAAGGCCCCGCTCCGCTTGGCCTGCTCAAGCATCTGCTCGCGGTTCTTCTTGTCCTCCGGCGCATCACCATGACGCGGCGGGGCCGTGAGGTCGTTGAAGATGCGCGGCGAGCTCACGATCGCGGCACGTGCCGGATCCTTGAGCGGGACCTTGATCACCTCGATGCGGAAGAGCGCCGAGTTGGGATCCTGGTCCGGCGTCGCGCGGCTGCACCCCGGAAGCTCGTTCGGCGAGCGCACCGGCGCCGAGCCCGAGATGTAGACGTAGACGTTCTCGTCGTCCTTCGGGTCCTTGAGGACGGTGTGTGTGTGCGAGCCGCGGCAGGTCTGCACGTTGCCGACGTTGCGTGGGTTCTTGATATCGGTGATGTCGAAGATGCGGAGGCCGCGGAGGCGGATCGCGCTCACCGTGTCACGGACACCACCGGGGGCGCAGTCGAGCCGCCCCTCGAGCCCTTCGCCGGAGACGAAGAGGAGGTTGCCGTAGACCGAGACATCGCTCTGCGACGCCGGGCAGACGAGCTGCGCCGCGAGGACGGGCTTCCGCGGATCGGAGAGATCCCAAACCTGATAGCCGCTGTAATTCCCCTGGATCGCATACTTCCCGGAGAAGGCGAGGTCGGAGTTCGTCGACCCGCTGAAGGGCTCCGGCGACGGGGTCGCGGAGAGGAGATCGAGATTCCAGATCGCCTCACCGGCGTCGCGCACACCGGCCTTCAGGCCGACGCGAGGATCGGGGCTCGGCGCCATTCCGAGATTGGGCGTCGCCGAGGGGGCGCACGCCGCGATCGCGAACGACGCGAGCAGCGTGATGAGGGGACGGACGCGACTGCGAGTGGAGTGTGCCATGCAAGTGCCTCAGGTGAGGGTCAGGGGTGACACAGGTCGAGCGGGTCGGACAACAACACTACGACATCAGGGCGTGCTCGCACGGTTCACGACGAGCTGGACCAACATGAGCTCCATCCGGGCGATTTCCGTGGTCTGATCGACGTTCACATCGGCGGCGAACTTGAAGACGGTGAGCTCCTCCCCACCACCCGGGGTGGCAAAGAGCGTGGCCACCATCGCGGTCGCCCCGCGATGATGCTGGATCATCTTGCGCAGGAAGAGCTCGTCGAACGCGGCGTCGCGTGCGCGGCCGAGCGCGAGGACTTCCTCCTCGGCGAGCATCCCGGGCATGAGCATGTCGTGGGTCATCCCCTCCATCTCATGCCGCATCCCCATCGGACGCGCCTCCTGCACCGGCTGCTGCCGGTCGGCGAGCCAGGTCTGCATCGTCCGGATCTCATCCTGCTGCGCATTGATGATGCGCGAGGCGAGGGTGAGGATCGCCCGATTCTTCGTGCGCGTGGGAGCAAGCCGCGACATCGCGACCGCCTGCGCATGATGGCTGATCATCCCTTGCATGAACTCGACGTCAGCGGACGTGTAGGGGAGCTTCGCACTGTCGGCACGCGCCTTGGCGATCGCGGCCGGAGTCGACGGCCCCACAGTCGGGACGACTGGGGCGTCGGGGAAGCCGGTGAAGGCCTCCGCGGGGGCGCCGACCGAAGCGGCCACAGGCACCGGACCGGTCGCGATCGTGGCACCGGGGGCGCACGCGGCCAGCATGCAGAGCATGAGGACGGCGGCCTCGAGGCGCGCCTCACGAATCTTCCCAACCGCACGCGTCCCGACGAACGCGACCTTCCGTGATGCCGTCATATCCAGAGGAAGTTAGCGCCCGCCGGAGGGGGGCGGAACGCGCGGTGGCCCCGCCGAGGGTGGACGGCGCGCCCCGCGGGGCCGATGTTCTGCATATGCCCCTTTTACGTCGCCGTCCCCGCCTAGGTTTCGCCCCCCTCCCCGCCCTCCTCGGCCTCTGCTGGCTCGCCGCCCCAGCTGGCGCCCAGCGGATCCCCCTCGTCGACCTCGACCGCGACGCCGGCCGCCACACCGTCGTCGACCGCGAGGCGGGCCAATACCTCGGCCACGTCTCCACCACCCTGTTGGGCGATGGCCGCACGATCCTCGCCGTCTATCCCAAGGGGCATGGCAAGGGCGCCACCCTCATGAAGAAGAGCGCGGATGGAGGGCGCAGCTGGAGCGAGCGCCTCCCCACCCCGGAGAACTGGGCGACCTCCCTGGAGACCCCGACGATCCACCGCGTCCCCGATCCGGTGAAGGGGGGGCATCGCCTGATCCTCTTCTCCGGGCTCTATCCCGCGCGCATCGCCTCGAGCGAGGACGAGGGGCGCACCTGGACCCCGCTCGCCCCCATCGGTGATTGGGGTGGGATCGTCGTGATGGGCTCCGTGGTCCCGATGGCCGATGGCTCCCTCCTCGCCTTCTTCCACGACGACGGGCGCTTCTTCAGGGCGAATGGCCGCGCCGCAGGGACCTTCCGACTCTTCCAGGTCCGCTCCACCGATGGCGGCCGCACCTGGGGGGAACCCGCCGAGATCTGGAGTGGGAGCGATCTGCACCTCTGCGAGCCGAGAGCGGTCCGTTCCCCCGATGGCCGCACTCTGGCGCTCTTGTTGCGTGAGAACCGTCGCAAGGCGCCGTCGCAAATCATCACCACCACCGATGAGGGCCGCTCCTGGAGCACCCCGCGCGATCTCGCGTGGGAACTCACCGGCGATCGCCACACCGCGCAGTACGCCGGCGATGGGCGCCTCCTCATCACCTTCCGCGATATGGCGGAGGGGAGTGCGACCAAGGGGGATTGGGTCGCCTGGGTCGGACGCTGGGAGGATCTCCTGCGCGGGACCCCCGGCCAGTACCGCATCCGCATCAAGGACAACACCAACCAGTGGGATAGCACCTACCCCGGGCTCGAGCGGATGCCCGATGGGAGCTTCGTCACCACCACCTACGGCCATTGGGACACCGGGCAGCCGCCCTACATCCTGAGTGCGCGGCTGCGGCTCGAGGAGCTCGATGCGCGCGCCGCCTTCGATGGCTCGCGGCTCGATCGGCTCTCGCGCTATCTGCAGCAGCAGGTCGACTCGGCAAAGATCGGCGGGGCGGTCGCGGTCGTGCTCCGCGATGGCGAGGTGGTCTATGAGCAGGCCGTCGGATGGGCCGATCGCGAGGCCAACCGCGCGATGACCCCCGACGCGATCTTCCGCATCGCCTCGCAGACCAAGGCGCTCGTGAGCGCTGGAATCATGATGCTCGTCGAGGAAGGCCGGATCGCGCTCAGCGATCCGGCCTCGAAATGGATCCCCACCTTCGCGCGCACCACCGTCGCCACCCGCAGTGACACCGGGACGGTGATCACCCCGGCCAAGCGACAGATCACCATCTTCGATCTCCTCACGCACACCGCCGGGATCTCCTACGGCACCGATGCCGTCGTCGCCGAGCGCTATCGCGCCGCTGGGCTCGGCCCTGCTGCTGGCTTCGGGTGGTACACCGCCGACAAGCGCGAGCCGATCTGCACCACGATGGAGCGACTCGGCACCCTCCCCTTCGTCGCGCAGCCCGGGGAGCGATGGGTCTACGGCTACAACACCGATGTGCTCGGATGCATCGTCGAGCGCGCGAGTGGGGTGCCGCTCGATCGTTTCGTGCGTGAGCGTCTCACCGATCCGCTCGGGATGCGCGACACGCGCTTCTTCGTCCCAGCGACCGAGCGTCAGCGGTTGGTCGCGGTGTATCGCAACGACAACGAGGGGCGACTCGTCCGCGCCGACACCGGGGCGCGCGGGCAGGGACACTATGTGGATGGCCCACGGATGAGCTTCGCCGGTGGCGCCGGTCTCACCTCGACCGCGCGCGACTACGCGCGCTTCCTCGAGATGCTCCGGCGCGGTGGGGCGATCGATGGGCAGCGCTATCTCTCGCCGCGCAGCGTCGAGCTCCTCTCCACCGATCAGGTCGGCACGCGCTACAGCGCCGACGGCGGGACCGGCTGGGGGCTCGGCTTCGCCACGGTGCAGCGGACCGGGGCGAACGGGTTCGCCTCAGGGGGGAGCTTCAACTGGGGTGGGGCGTATGCGTCGATCTACGCGGTCGATCCGGCAGAGCGATTGGTGATGGTGCTGATGTTGCAGCATCTGCCGGGGACGCCGGAGGCGCGGGCGCGGTTCCAGACGTTGGTGTATCAGGCGTTGGTGGGGGGGGCACCGCGCTGAGCGGACGCTACCCCCGCACCACCGCCTCCGCCTCGATCTCCACCAGATACTCCGCCCCGATCAACTCCGCGCGCACGAGGGTGTTGGCGGGGCGGATGCTCCCGAACCGCTCCCCATGCGCGCGCGCGACCGCTTCCCAGTCCTCGATCCGGCTCACGAAGACCCGCGTGCGCACCACATCGGCGAGCGCGCCACCGAGCGACTGCACCGCCCCTTCGATCTTATCGAACACGTGATGCGCCTGCGCGTAGGCGTCGGTGCCCCCCATCGCGCGATCGCCATGCGTGGCGGTGGTGCCCGAGACCACGATGCGATCGCCGATGCGCACCGCGCGTGCATACCCCGCTGACGTCTCCCACGGCGTCCCGCTGAAAGCACGCCGTGCGCCATCGGGCGCGGTATCTACCCTGAAGGGCGCTGGGAACGACGCGACATGATGCGAGAGGTCCCCGCTCGCCGTCAGGAACGGTGGTTTCCGATACTCGTCCCCACAGTCCCCGGGCACCGACTCGAGCGTCGCCAACGCCTCGGCGATCGTCGCGCGGTCGTCCGCGGTGAGCTGCAAGGCATCGGTGCGCGCATTGTCTTCGAGATGCGCGCGCTCGCCAAGCCGGGCGCCGATGATCACTCCGCCGATCGCTGGGGCATCGAGGATGTACCGCGTGGCGATGTTGGCGATCGAGACCCCGTGCCGATCCGCCACGGTGCGCGCGGCACGCAGGACCCGTTGCAGTGCCGCCCATCCGCCGACCACGCGGATGAAGCGGCCGTATTTCATCTGTGACCAGGTGCTGAGTGCATCCCAATCGGGCTCCGGCGCGCCGAGCCACTTGTCCGTGAGGAAGCCACCAGCGAGCGTGCCGAAGGCGAGGATCGCGACCCCCTTCCGCGCGCAGTACTCAGCCATCGCTCCCGCCGCCCGCTGATCGAGCAACGAATAGCAGATCTGGTTCGTCGCGATCGGGATCCCGCTCTCCACGACGAGTCGCAGATGGGCGGTGTCAGTGTTGGTGAGCCCGAGATGCGCGATCCGTCCCTCGCGTCGCAGCTCATCCAGATAGCACATGGCATCGAGCCAAGCGGGATCCGCATAGCTCCATGCATGGAATTGCAGGAGATCGATCCGCTCGACACGCATCCGCGCGCAGGCGCGGTCGACGGCGGCACGCACCATCTCCCGCGTGATCGGCCCCGGCTCGGGGACCCACTTGGTAAGGAGCTGAGTGGCCGGCGAGCCCGGCCGCGTGCGGAAGCGCCCGACGATCTCCTCCGCCGACCCGTAGTGGTCGGCCATGTCGAAGGTGGTGAACCCCGCGGCCACATACGGCCCCATCGCATCGGCGGCGCGGTCGAGATCGAAGGCGCGGCCATCGCGCTCCTGATCCGCCACCTGCCAGAGCCCGGTGAGGATCCGCGCGATCGACAGATTGGGACCGATCGCGTACCGACTGATAGAGGTCATCGGTGATTCATTCCTCTGGGAGGGTCGCGAAGCGCGCGGTGAGATCCCCCTCACGCGCACGGAGTTTCCAAAGTTCGACGAGATGCACGAGGGTGCCGATCGCCATCACCGCGCCCCACACGGCAAGCGGACGCTCGTACCAGACGGTGACCTCGGCGCTGAGCTCACGTCGCACATGCACGGCAAGGAAGAGCGAGAGCACGCTCACCCCAGCGATCCCGACGATCTGCCGCGCACGCGGCTCGGCGAGGAAGGTCATCCGCGCCGCGAGCGCGGGGTGCCGCGTAGGGAGCTTCACCAACGCCAGGCAGATCAACAGGAAGTTCACCAGCATCGCGACGACCATGATATCGACACCCTTGGAGAAGCTCCCCGCACTATGACTGAGCACCACGCCGACAGTCGCCATCGCCCCGCTGGCGAGCAACGCCATCCGCGGGGTCCGCCGCTCGGGATGCACATCGGCAGCCCAGGCGGGGAAGACCCCATCGCGCGCCCAGGCGAACATCAGACGCGAGACGCTGAGGAGCATCCCCGGGAGATCGTTGATCAGCGCGACGGCAGCACCAGCGGTGATCGCCGCGCGCCCGAGCGGGGAGAGGAAGGGCGCCAAGAGCGCCGAGGCGGTCGGGGTCTCGTTCGCGGGTGTGGCCGCGACGACCTCCCACGGGACGGCGTGATAGACCGCCGCCGCGAAGCTCAGATAGAACCCCGACACCACCGCGAAGGTGAGGAGGATCGCGCGCGGCAACGCACGCGCCGGATCACGCGCCTCGCCCCCCGCCTGCGCGATCGCATCGAAGCCGATGAAGCTCGAGAAGAGGACCGCGGCGGCCGCGATGAAGGTGTCCTTGTCGAAGGGGGCCACACGCGAAGCGGAAAGCCCCGCCCCACTCGGCGCCATCGCCGCAGCGAAGTCGGCGTGGTCATGCCCTGCCCCGACGACGATCACGATCGCCCCGAGCGCGAACATCACGAGCATGAGGGGGATCAACGTGCGCTCGTACGCCGCGAGCCCGCGCAGGTTGAGCGCCACGAACCCCCAGACGAGTGCGAGGGCGATCAGGGGGCGCACCGGGCCGTCGAGCATCATCCCTGCCAGGCCGGTGCTCCCAAGCCCCTCCGCCACACCTGAGAGGAACACGGGGATCACGTACGCCACCGCCCCGATCACGATCGAGAGGCCGACCCACTGCGAGAAGGAGGCGACGAAACCGAGCGAGGGATGGAGTCCGCGGCTCGCGAAGAGGTAGCTCCCGCCGGCGCGCGGCATCGCCGAGGCGAGCGCGGCGTAGGCGAGGGCGGCGAGGAAGGCGGGGAGGGCGGCGAAGGCGAAGGCCGGGAGGACCCAGGGGCCGATCCCCGGGACGGTCACCTGCACCAGAAAGGGTATGATATGGATCGACGCCCCGACCATGGAGCAGACGCCGGTGGCGGTGAGGCCGAGGAAGCCGAGGTCGCGGCGGAGGGAGGTCGAAGAGGACACGAGGGGGGCGTGGAGGATTCGCAGCGGGCGTCCCGGGCGGAGGGAAAGCAATCCCCCGCCCCCATAGGAGGGCAAGCACTTGACCCTGCGGCCCCCCGACCCCCTAATTTAGGACGTACGAAGTTTTCGCCCCACCGATGACCGATCCCCGCCTCGCCCTCGCCTGGTTCGCCGTGGGCGCTGCCGCCACCCTCGCCGTGGTCTGGCCGCGCACCGGCCTCGCCGCGCGACTCCGCCGACGCCTCCGCCTCTCCGAACGCGCCCGCACCGAGGACGCCCTCAAATACCTCGTGCACCGCTCGAGCGAGGAACGCCCCGTGCACCTCGACGCCGTCGCGGGCGCCCTCGCCATCCCCCGCCCCGTCGCCCTCCGACTCCTCGATCGACTCGTCGCGACCGGTCTCGCCCATCCGAGCGATCACGGCTACCGGCTCACCGACAATGGGCGCACCGCCGCGCTCCAGCTCGTCCGCTCGCATCGCCTCCTCGAGCGCTTCCTCGCCGATCGCACCGGGCTCGCCCCCGATGAATGGCACGAGGTCGCCGAGGAAGAGGAACACCGCCTCTCCGCCGCGGAGATCGATGCCCTCGCCGCGCGACTCGGCCAGCCGCGCTTCGATCCACATGGCGAGCCGATCCCCACCGCGCAGGGCGAGCTCCCTGCACCCCTCGAGGCGCTCCCCGAGCCGGTCTCCCTCTCGCTCCCCGGCACGCGCCCATCCACCGCAGCGGCGGCGACCATCGCCGCGCCGGCACGCACCCTCGCCGACCTCCCCGTCGGTGCCACCGCCCGCGTCACGCATCTCACCGCCGACTGCCGCGGCCCGCAGCGTCGTCGCCTCCTCGACCTCGGCGTCGTTCCCGGCACCGCGATCACCGCCGAGATGCGGAGCGCGTCCGGTGATCCGATCGCCTATCGCATTCGTGGGGCACTGATCGCGCTGCGTCGTCAACAGGCGCAGTGGATCGCGATCGAGCCGTTCGACGCCGCCGAGAGGGTGTGATGGCGACGACCACGATGCGCACCCGGCTCCCGCGCCTAGACGACTCGCTGGTGCAGCTCGGCGTCCGCTCCGGCGGCTTCGATCATCTCGTGGCGCTCGCAGGGAATCCGAACGTCGGGAAGAGCACGGTGTTCAACGCGCTCACCGGGCTCCGGCAGCACACGGGGAATTGGCCTGGCAAGACGGTCACGCGCGCCGAGGGGCGGTTCAATGTGGGGGCCACGCGGTATCGCCTGATCGATCTCCCGGGGACCTACTCGCTGCAGGCGGCGAGCACCGACGAGGAGGTCGCGCGCGACACGCTGCTCTTCGGCGCGCCGGAGGTCACGGTGCTCATGCTCGATGCCACGCGCCTCGAGCGGAACCTCAACCTCGCGCTCCAGGTGCTCGAGATCACCCCGCACGTGGTGGTCTGCCTGAATCTCATGGACGAGGCGAAGCGACTCGGCGTCGCCGTCGATCCGGCGAAGCTCGCGACGGAGCTCGGGGTGCCGGTGATCGCGGCGGCGGCGCGGCGTGGCGAAGGGATCGATGCGCTGCGCCAGGCGATTCACGAGGTGGCGACCGGAGTGATCGCCCCCGCCCCGACACGGGTGCGCACCTTCGCGCCGGAGGTCGAGGCGTCAATCGGCGAGGTGGAGGTTGCGGTGCGCGCGGTGATGCCCGATCGCCCGAACAGCCGGTGGGTCGCGCTACGCTTGCTGAACGCGGATGAACGCGTGGAGGCGACGATGCCGCCGGAGGTGCTCCGGGTGGCGAGCGCGGTCCGGTGGCGACTCCCGGCGGACTTCCATGATCGGATCGCCGAGGGATTGTACTTCGCGGCGGCTTCGATCGCGGCGCGCGCTCAGAGGACGGGGCTCTCGAAGATCGGATTCGACTTCGATCGTACCTTGGACCGCTGGCTCACGAGCCCTCTGACGGGTTTCCCGCTGATGATCGCGATGCTCGGCGTCGTCTTCTGGGTGACGATCGCTGGGGCGAACGTCCCCTCGGGGATGCTCGCCGACCTGTTGATCGATCAGGGGCATCCCTGGCTGCAGGGGCTCGCGGCGTCGATCGGGCTCCCGCTCTGGATACGCGGACTCCTCCTCGATGGGGTGTATCTGGCGACGGCGTGGGTGATCTCGGTGATGTTGCCGCCGATGGCGATCTTCTTCCCGCTCTTCACGCTGCTGGAGGATCTCGGATATCTCCCGCGCGTCGCCTTCAATCTCGACGGGCTCTTCCGGACGGTGGGGGCGCATGGGAAGCAGGCGCTCACGATGTGCATGGGGTTCGGGTGCAACGCCGCGGGTGTGGTGGCCACCCGGGTGATCGACAGCCCGCGCGAACGCTTGATCGCGATCATCACGAACAACTTCTCGCTCTGCAATGGGCGCTGGCCGACGCAGATCCTGATGGCCTCGCTCTTCATCGGAGTGCTCGCGCCGCCAGCACTCGCCGGCCTCGTCTCCGCGGGTGCAGTGGTCGGGGTGACGCTCCTCGGGATCGTGATCATGTTCGGGAGTTCGTGGGTCCTGACGCACACCGTGCTGCGTGGCGAGGCGACGAGCTTCAGTCTGGAGCTCCCGCCCTATCGTCCGCCGCGACTGCTGCAGACGCTCTATACCTCGATCATCGACCGCACGTTGATCGTGCTCTGGCGCGCGATCGTCTTCGCCGCGCCAGCGGGGGCGGTGATCTGGTTGATCGGGAATGTGGGGTGGGGGGGCGAGAGTACGGCGGCCCATCTGGTGCGCGCCTTCGATCCCCTCGGGGTGCTCATCGGGCTCAACGGGGTGATCCTCCTCGCCTATCTCGTCGCGATCCCGGCGAACGAGATCATCATCCCGACCGTGCTGATGCTCACGGCGCTCACGACCGGGGGCCCCGAGGCGGGTGCGGGGGCGGGCGTCCTCTTCGAGCTCGATGCCTCGCAGATCGGGACGATGCTCCGCGCGAATGGGTGGACGACGCTGACGGGGCTCTGCCTGATGCTCTTCAGTCTCCTGCATAATCCGTGCTCGACCACGATCTATACGATCTGGCAGGAGACGCGGAGCGCGAAGTGGACGACCGTGGCCACACTACTCCCCGTCGGACTGGGATTCGTGACCTGCTTCCTCGTGGCGCAGCTCTGGCGGATCGCCGCCGGGGGCTGAGTCCGCCACCGTGCGCCTCGCCTGCCGTGGCGGAACGGCGGCTGGAGCGCCACGTTTTCGTCTTCCCCAAACGGACTCGGACCTGATTCGCACGCACCGCTCGCCCCGCATCGCTCGCTCGGCACTCCTGCTCACCCTCCCCATCGCCCTCGCCGCCTGCGGGCGTGTCGCGGGTGACCACGCCGCACTGACCCCCGCGAGCGGGAAGCGCGCGGATGGATCGCGCGGGATGGTCGTCGCCTCGCAGGTCGATGCGGCGGCCGCGGGGGCGGAGCTCCTCCGCGCCGGCGGCAATGCGGCTGATGCGGCGGTGGCCGTCGCCTTCGCCCTCTCCGTGACCGACATCTCGCAGACGGGGATCGGGGGTGGCGGGGCGATGCTCCACTACGACGCCACCGCGCGACGCGCCTCGCATCTCTCGTTCTATCCGCGCACCGGGGAGGATCCCGCATGGGGGGAGGCGGAGGCCGCTGGGTCACGCCGCCCCGGTCGCATCGCGGCGACCCCTGGGATGGTGGCGGGACTCCTCGAGACCCATCGGCGATTCGGGCGCCTCCCGCTCGCGCAGGTGATGGCGCCGGCGATCCGGCTCGCGCGCGAGGGATTCATCGTCGGCCCGCTGCTCTCGCGCACGATCGCCTCGTCGCGCGAGAAGCTGCTCACTGACAGCGCGGCCACGCGACTCCTCCTGCCGAATGGTGAGGCGCTGCGGCCGGGGGATCGTCTCGTGCAGCCGGGGCTGGCGGCGACGCTCGAGGCGATCGCCCAGGGGGGGCGCGAGGCCTTCCATACGGGGCCGATCGCCGCGCGACTCGCCGCGACGGTGCAGGCGCAGGGCGGGCTGATCACCGAGCGTGACCTCCGCACCTATCCGGTGGCCGATGGTCCCCCGCTCTGCACGGCGTGGCGCGGGCACACCGTGCTTGGCGCCCCCGCCCCGGTGGGGGGCGCGCCGGTGCTCGCGATGCTGCATCTCGCCGAGGCCTCGGGGCTCACGCGTGGCGCGGGACTCACGATGTCCCCCGAGGCGGTGGTGACGATGACGGGAGTGATCCGCACCGCGACCGCCGATGGCGGGACCTGGCGTGGGGATCCGGCGGTGATGGCGGTGCCGATGCGCGGCGTGGTCAACGCCGGCTATGCGCGGACGCGTGCGGCGCTGGTGCAGGCAGCGGCGATCGACACGGTGCGCGCGGGAGATCCCTGGCCGTTCGAGGCAGCGCCGATGCCGGCTGCCTGCGCGGCGTATGCGATGCCCGTGGCGACGCGCCCGCAGACGGGGAGCGCGGCTCGACCCGACGCATCGGCGACGACGTCCGATGCGGACGCCCCGGCGAGCTTCACCTCACATCTCTCCGTGATTGACGCCGACGGGAACGCGGTCTCGATGACGACGACGGTCGGCCTGCTCTTCGGCTCGGGCGTCTACACCGATGGGTTCTTCCTCAACTCGTCTGGCGCGAATCTCGACGCACGGACGCGCGGCCCGAATCGCTACACCAACTCGACGATCGCCCCGACGATCATCCTCGATCGCGATCGGGTCCGGCTCGTGATCGGCGCGGGGGGCTCGCAGTACATCCAGCCCTCGGTCACGCAGGTCGCCCTGCGCCTCCTCGCCTTCGGTGAGGACCCGACCCTCGCGATGGCGGCCCCGCGCATCCTCTCGTCCCCCTCGCGGACCGAGGTGGAGGTCGAGCCGGGATTCAGTAGCGCCGTCTATGCGGCGCTCGTCGCGAAGGGATACCGCCCGCTGAGTCGCGTGGCGGATATCACCTTTGGGGGGCTCCACGCGATCGTCGTGGAGAGGAACGACCGCCGCATCGGCGTCGCCGACCCGCGGCGCGACGGCGTGGCGATCGCGCAGTAGCGCTCAGCGCGGGGCCTTGGTCCCCGGCCGCAACGGCATCGTCAGGAGCGCACCGACCGTCGCATGCTCCGCCGGCGCCATGTGCGTATCCACGCCGTAGACGATGGCGTGGCGGTCCATGGTCTGGAAGGTCCCGAAGAGGCGATCCCAGATCGAGAAGACGTTACCGTAGTTGGTGTCGGTGTGGGGCATCACGTAGTGATGATGCACCTTGTGCATGTCCGGAGAGACGAGTACCCAGCTGATCGCGCGGTCGAGCGCCGGAGGGAGCGCGATGTTCGCGTGGTTGAACTGGCTCAGCACCACGCTCAGTGACTGATAGAGAAAGACGAGCCACATCGGCGCGCCGGTGACGAGCACGGCGAGCGTGGTGAAGGCGAAGCGGACGACACTCTCCCCCGGATGATGCCGGTTCGCCGTGGTCGTATCGACCTCGGTGTCGGAGTGATGCACGAGATGCACCCGCCAGAGGAGCGGCGTCTTGTGCTGCACCCAGTGCGCGAGCCAGGCGGCGACGAGATCAAGCACAAGGAGCCCCACCACCATCTGCGCCCAGAGGGGCCAGTTCGGCACCAGCGCGAGCAACCCGACGCCGTTCGCCACCGACCACTCCGACGCGAGGAGCAGCAGGAAGGCGAGGGCGAAGTTGACGACGATCGTCGTGCCGGTGAAGAAGAAGTTCACCAGCGCATGCGACCACTTGTTGGAACGGAAGCGGATCAGCGGCCCCGCCGACTCCCAGAGCCAGAAGCAGGCGATCCCTCCCGCGAGGATCAGCGCCCGGTGGGAGGAGGGGATGCTCGCGAAGTACTGGACGAGGAATTCCATGAGATGGGCGGCGGTCAGGGCACGAAGGACTTCGGCATCAATTTGGCGGCCCAAAGCCCCGAGTTGAAGTCGGTGAAGAGGACCCGCCCCTTCCACGGCATCGCGTTCATGACGAAGGGCGCGTTGGGGGTGTACGCATCGGGATCATACGGCTTGAAGACCGCGATCTCCCGATTCTGATCGTAGAGATTCCCCAACAGCTCCCCCGAGACATCGACGACGCGGACGCCGCCATCGTAGTACGCCTGGTAGAGCACATCGTCCTCGACGATGATGTCGTGGGCGCCGTAGTCCTCGAGATGATACCGGCCCACCGGGAGCGGCTTCATCGGATCGGTGAAGTCGACGATATGCGTGTACCCACCGGAGGTCTGCGCGACCCCATTGCGCGGCGGCTTCCCATCGGGACCCGAGAGGGCATAGTTGGTCCCCTCCCAGGTCCGGCCACGACGGCTCATCTCCTCGTCGCCGATGAAGAGATAGGTCCGCCCCGTCTTCTGCTGCACATAGGGATAGATCTCGTGCCCTGAGTTCACCGGATAGGTGGTGATCAGCTTCGGCTGTTGGATCGTCCCGCCGTACTTCCCGTTGCCGACATCGACCACGACCACGCCGACGCCCCCCTGCGCCGAGTAGGCGATCCCATCACGGACCCAGAGGTCGTGGAGTCGCGCATTGGGATGCCGATATTCACTGACGTACTTTGGCTTGTAGATGTCGCGCACGTCGACGATCACGTACTTCGCGCCGCCGGAGACGGCGAAGAGGTAATCGTTGGTCGCGAACATGTTGTGCACCCCACCCGTCAGCTCCTGGGTGAAGGTGCTCGCGATCTTGGGGTGGGCCGGATTAGCGAGATCAAGGATGACGACGCCGTTCTGACGATTCGACGCTCCCTCGCGCGAGAGGACGCCGTACCGACCATCGGGCGAGACGGTCACATCGTTGATGGTGCGGGCATCGACCTTCACCGAATCGGTCTTCACGATGTTGTCCATATCGGTGATGTCGAACACCAACGCATATCCATCCCCGCCCCAGGTGCCGACGAGCACGTAGTCCCGACCATCCCGTCCGGTCCACGGCCAGAGGTCGGAGGTGTGGGAGGTGTTGATGTTCCCACGGCTCGTGACCTGGATCCGCTGCCGGACCTCACGCGGCACCACCTGAAGTGATGTCTGCGCCGTCACCCCGGCGCTCTGCGCGAGGAGGGTATAGCGCCCCGGATAGTTCCCCGTGAAGCGGTCGAACTGCACGATCCCCGCCCCACCAGGGAGCCCCGCCGGGAGGATCGAATCGTCTGGCACGTAGGTGTAGCTCCAGGTGATCGGGGCGTCGGCGACGGCGCTCCCATTCGCCCGCTTCGCCACCGCGGTCAGGCGCACCACATCGCCCTGCCGCACCTGCGACTGGGCGACGGTGATCTCGACCTTCGCGATGGGGTTCTGCACCACCGTGAGGGTGAGCCGAGCCGTGGCTCCCTCCGACTCGGCCGTCACCGTCGTCGTCCCCGGCGACACCGCGGTGACGTCGCCGAATCGATTCACCGTCGCGACCTTGGGATTCGCGCTCTGCCAGGTGGCGGTCAGCCCCGGACGCTCCGACCCGTCGGCATGGGTCCCCGTCACCTTCAGCGGCACGGTGAGTCCGGTATAGAGCGTGCCGGCCGGTCCCGAGACCGTCAGCGTCATCACGCGCGGCCAACTCACCGCGACGGGGATCGCGAGGGTCACATTGCGCCCCTCTGCCCCCTGCGCCATCGCGGTGGCCTCGAATCGCCCCGCCGCCGTCGCGGTCACCGTGGAGTCGGTGAAGCGGACGGCGCGGGTCCCGGCCATCACCCGAACGAAGGCATCGGGGATCTCACGCCCGTCGGCGGCGAAGGCGCGGACCCGGAACGCGACCGTCTCCCCTGCCCGGAGCTGGAGGGACGCCGGTTCGGCGACGAGACGCGCGACCGTGGTCGCGACCGGGGTCGCCGCCCCGCCCTGCTGCGCAGAGAGCACGAGCGGGAGGCACGACACCGTGCACGCGACCGTGACGAGGAGACGGCGGAGCGTTAGCATTGGCATGGTCGGGAGGGAGGGAAAAGGTCCGGACATCATCAGACGTCAGGAGAGAGGATGCAGATTCCGAGCAGACCCCGCAATGGCGCGCCCATCTGGCGCCTCGCCCTTCTCCTCCCCGTGGTCGCCGCGCCGGTGCTCGCGCAGCCCCGGGGACCGGTGACGCCCGCGACGGCCCCGGTGACCTCGAGCGGCCCACTCTACTACGCCTATGCGGGCGCCGAGAGCGCCGACAAGATCTACCGCATCCGCTTCGACGGTCGCACCGCGACGGTGGAGCGGGAGATCCCGATCGGGGAGTTCGCCGCGGAGATGGAGGGGCCCCACGGCCTCGCGATCTCCACTGACGGCCGCTTCCTCCACATGACGACGGGTCACGGCTTCCCCGACGGCAAGTACTGGCAGTACGTGCTTGGCCCCGACACCCTCGCCGGCCCCGGCGTCCTCCTCGGTACCTTCCCCGCCTCGATCGATGCGACGCCGGATGGACGCTACACCTATTCTGTGAACTTCAATCTCCACGGGGACATGGTGCCGTCGTCCGTCTCCGTCGTGCACGTGCCGAACCTCGTCGAGGTGGCGCGCATCGTGACCTGTACGATGCCCCACGGCAGCCGCCTCTCCCCCGATGGTCGCTACCATTACAGCGCCTGCATGATGGATGACGAGCTCGTCGAGATCGACACGCGCACGCAACAGGTCTCGCGCCGCTTCCACCTCGCGAAGGGGAAGGAGGGCCCCCTGCCCGCCGATGGCGGCGAGATGCTACAGATGTGGATCGAGGGGGCGCGCCGCGTCTCGAAGGGACAGACCGGCGATCCTGCAGAGGTCGGCTATCCCGCGATGGAGGGGCACCAGCACATGATGGCGCCTGCCACCTGTTCGCCGACGTGGGCACAACCCTCGGCGGATGGCGCGCGAATCTTCGTGGCGTGCAACAAGGGGGATGAGATCCTCGAAGTGGATCACGCCACCTGGACGATCACTCGGCGCTTCGCGACGGGACGTGGCCCCTACAATCTCGGCGTCACCCCCGATGGCACGCTGATGATCGCCTCGATCAAACAGGGCTCGCAAATCGAGCTCTTCGACCTCGCGACCGGTCGTTCCGTCGCGCGGATCCCGGCGAGCACCACGCTGAGTCATGGGGTCGCGGTCTCGAGCGACTCGCGCTACGCCTTCGTCACGAGTGAAGGGGTGGGGGCCGCTCCGGGAAAGGTCGATGTCATCGATCTCCGCGCGCGCGTCAAGGTCGCGTCGGTCGATATCGGTCCGCAGGCGAGCGGGATCGCGTTCTGGAAGGTCGTCCCGCGGTGACGCGGCCTCGGCACTTCCTGCATCCTTTCACGCTCCTGCTCGTCGCCTCGCTGCCCGGCGTGACGACCATAGGGGCACAGCAGCTCACCCGCGCGGATTCCACCCTCGTCACGCGGATCCTGATGGCCGAGGACCGCCGCGACACCACCGATGCGGCGCTCGCTGAGGGGCGCGCCCACGCCGACTCCCGCCTCCGCACGCTCGCCGAGCGGGCCGTCGCTCGCACGCGGGATGCGCGCTTCGTGGATCGCACGTCCTTCCCGGTACTCGCGCAGGCACCGGTCTGGGTGGAGCCCGCCTGGCGCGTGCGGTTCCGTCAGCTCCCCGCCCTGCGGGACGACTGCCCAGCGCTTCGGCTCGCCGCCGCCGACAGCGCGTGGCCGGTCCGCCTCCGCGCCGCCGATCTCGCGCGCGCCTCCTGCGCATCCGATACCGCGCTCGTCGCGACCTTCCTGCGGTGGATCGACCGTCGGCCCTCGAAGCTCGACCGTCGGCGTCGTGGCGAGGTGAGCTGGCAGGGCGCGGCGCATGCGATCGTCGCCGTCGTACGTCTCGCCCCCGATGAGGCGCGGCCCCGGCTCGAGGTGCTCGCCACGGATCGCTCCTGGCCGCTGCGTCGCGCCGCGGCCCGTGCCGCCGGCGTGCTCAACGACACCATCCTCCTCCGTCGCCTCGCCACCGACGGTGACGACAATGTGGCCGAGACGGCGATCGAGCTCCTGCGCGAGCGCACCGCGCATGCGGATGATGCGATCTATCTCAGCGCGCTCTCGCGGAAGGGCGCGCCGGTGGTGCGCGCGGCCGCCATCGCACTCAAGGGGTCGTCAGCACCTGCGCTCGCCGACGCCGCGATACGCGCCTATCACCGCTTCGCGGCACGGAACAACGCCTCGGAGCGTGACGTGCGCGTCGCACTCTTGGAGGCCGCCGGACGGCCGGCCGCGGAGGATCGGATCCAAGAGCCGCCTCGCCCGCTCCCGCGCGATGCCATCCGCCTCGCCCTCGGCGACACGATCACGCTCCGCGTGACGATGGCGAAGCGGAGTGGCGGGGGCACCTTCGACGTGCGCCTCCGTGGCGATGTGGCCCCGATCATGGCCGCGCGCCTCGCCGCCTTCGCCGAGCGTGGCTACTACGATGGGCTCAGCTGGCATCGCGTCGAGCACGACTTCGTGATCCAGGGCGGGAGTCCCGGCGCGAACGAATACGTAGGGCACCCGCTCGCCCTCCGCGACGAGCTCGGCACCGTCTCGCATCGGCGCGGCACCCTCGGGATGAGCACACGCGGGCATGACACCGGCGATGCGCAGTGGTTCGTCAATCTGCGTGACAACGCGCGGCTCGACCGCGACTACACCGTCTGGGGCGAGGTGATCGCCGGGATCGACGTCATCGATGCGATCCTCGAGGGCGATGTCATCCGCTCGATTCGACCGCTCCCCGCCCCGCGTCGCGATTAGAAGGTCAGCTGCACCGTCGCGAGCCAGGTGCGCGCCGCCACGGGGAAGAGATAGCGGGTGGTCCCATCCGTGTAGCCGGCGGCGTAGGCCGTGGTGTCCAGGAGGTTCAGCCCCTGCACGCGCAGCCGTTGCCGTCCGATCGGCACGCTGAGATCGCCATCGACCATCGTGAAGGCCGGGGTCACGAGGGCCGCGTTCCCATCATTGGCGAGTGGGGCATCCCCGACATGCCGCACGCTGAGGATCGTCTCCCAGCCGGTGCGCGGTTGCCAGATCGCCTGTACGTTGGCAAGGACCGCCGGGGTGAGCACGGGACGCACATCGCGATAGGTGATCCCCGACCCCTCATCCTGGTATTCGGCGATCCGCGCGCGCATCGCCATCGCGTTCGCGCGGATCACGAGCGACGGTGAGAGCGCCATCGTCCCTTCCACCTCGACGCCCACGCGCGAGGAGCGATCGACGTTACGACGGAGCGGGCTCCCGGTGATCGCGATCGCGCCGATGGGGGCGATCTCATCGCGGAAGGCCATCGCGAAGGCGTTCACCTGGAGCGTGGTGGTGCCGCGGGTGAGGCGCGCGCCGAGTTCGAGATCGGTGAGTCGCTCGGGTCGCACGCGCGTGAACGGCAACAGCTCGGCCGCCGCGGTGGCATCGATATCATCGGCCCCGGCGAGGAGATCGGTGCGGGTCGGTTCCCGACTCGCCTGACCTACGGAGGCGAAGAGGGCGAGATCGCGGCGCGCCTGCCAGGTGACCCCGAGCTTCGGATTGACGAAGCGCCAGTCGACCGAGAGATCACGCATCGCATCTTCCGTCGGCCCGGGGATCGGGGTCCCCGGGGAGGGCTGGTAGCGGAAGGCGGCGCGCCGGAGCTGGAGGTCGCCGTTCAGCTCGAGCGCGCCGAACTGCCGACTCGCCTTCACGAAGCCGCTCTGCTCCTGCTTGAACCCGGTGTTGTCGTAGAGGCGCGTCTCGAGGTCAGGGCGGACCTTGAGATGGTGATCGCGCGCGTAGTCGCTCAAGTGGATCCCGGCGGCGAAGTCGGTGGATCGCGCGCGCCAAGTGAGGGTCGAGAGGAGACCGACCCACCCATGATCGAGATTGAAGTTGAGGAGGTCCCCGGCCGCCACATCGAAGGCACCTCCGGCGGCGTTACGATAGACCGTCGTGGTGAGCGCTGCGGAGGCACCGAAGGTCCGCGTGTGCTGCACGCTCGCCATCGCCTGCCAGAAGTCATCGCGCTCATCTGGGGACATCGGGTTGAAGCGCCGATTCACTCGGAGCTCGTCCTCGCTCGCGGCATAGTAGGCGAGCTGCATCTTGGACTGGCCGGCGAAGCCGGTGAACTTCACCGCATCGCGCGCCCCGAACCACCCCGCGCTCACGAACGCCGACCGCGCCTGGTTCCCCGAGCGCTCGCGGTAGCCATCAGTCCTCTGGCCCGAGAGGCGCGCATAGGCCGCGAACCCACGCTGCAGGCCAGTGGCGGCCTCGACACTCGCGCGATTGGTCCCCCATGAGCCGGAGGTGAGCTGGAGCTCGCGAAAGGCCGGTGTGGTCGCGAGGGAGAGCGACTCGAAGCTGAGCGACCCCGCGAATCCGGCGGGCCCGAAGGCGCTCGCCCCCACCCCGCGCTGCACCCGCACCGACTGCATCGAGTTCATGAAGTCGGGGACGTTCGAGAAGTAGAGGACCTGGTCCTCGGGATCGTTGAGCGGGACGCCGTCGACGGAGATCGCGAGGCGGGTCTGGTCAATCCCGCGGAGGCGGAGCGAGGAGTACCCGCTGAAGGTTCCCGCATCCGAGGCCGCGGTGACTCCCGTGAGCCCCTGCAGGGCGAGCGGGGCATCCTGACCCGCGTACGTGCGCTCGATCGTCGCCCGGTCCAACGTCGACTGCGAGGTGGGCGCGGTCCCGCCGCAGCGAGTGGCGCGGATCACGACCGCCTCTAGCGTATCGCGCGCCCGCGTGGTATCGAGAGGCGGGGATGGCCGCTTGCCCTGCGCGCCCACGGGGAGCGCGATGGCAAGAAGGATGAGTGTGAAGACGAGCGAGCGGGGCGACGAAAGGGACATTGAAGATCCTCGAACGGAGAGGCGTCGGGATCGTCGTGCTCGCGCCGCCCACGCGGACGGTCATCGAGTCACGCCGCGCTCCCTACGCCGGTCTGAACCGGGTCAGGTTCCAAGGGACTGTCTCAACCCCGCTGACGCGGGATACCCCTGGCGGCTTACAGGGGAAGTAGTAGACCACGGACCGGGCAAGAGCAAGTGGGGCGCGACGCCATCGACCGGCCTCGCCGCCTTGCCCCGCCTGCGGACGAGTTGCAACGTTGCGCAAACCCTCTCAGATCGGAGCCGGGATGACCCTGACCCGTCGCACCCTCTTGCAGATGGCGGGCCTCGCCGCCCTCCCCGCCCTCGTCCACGCCGACGAGACCACGATCACCCGGTGGACCGATGCGCTCCTCCAGCGCGCCCTCCAGGATCCCCCACGCTTCTTCACGCCCGACGAGCGCGCCCTTGTGCGCACCATCGCCGACGGGATCCTCCCTCGCACCGATACCCCAGGCGCGCTCGATGTGGGCGTCCCCGCCTTCGTCGAGATCATCGCCGGCGAGTGGATGGAGGCGAAGGATCGTGACGAGTTCCGCGCGGGGCTCGCCGCGCTAAACCAACGGGCGCTCGCGATGTACGGCGCCCGGTGGCCCGCGCTTGATCCCGTGCAACGCGACGGTGAGCTCCAGTGGGGGGAGAACGCCGTCGATGGGACGACCTCGGCCAAGCGCGCCTACCGCCGCCTCAAGGGACTCATCCTCCACGGCTATCTCACGAGCGAGACGGTGCGGCGCGATGTTCTCAAGGTGAATTACATCCACGAGACCTTCCGCGGCGCTGTCCCGGTAAAGGCCTCGCCAACCCCCGCCCGACCGATGGGAGGGATGTCCCATGCCTGATCGTCGCCACCTCCTCTTCGGCACGCCGCAGCCCGGTCGCCAGTACGACGCGATCGTCGTCGGCTCGGGGATCAGCGGGGGCTGGGCCGCCAAGGAGCTGACCGAGCGCGGGCTCCGCACCCTCGTCCTCGAGGCCGGGGGCCCGATCAACCCCGCACGCGACTACGTGGAGCATGTACAGCCCTACGAGAAGCGCTACCGCGGCTACGGGGAGCGCGAACGGATGGCGCGCGAGCAGGCGGTACAGCGCGAGTGCTACGCCTGTGACGAGTGGGGCTCGAAGTTCTTCGTCAACGATGTCGAAAATCCCTATACCACCCCGAACGACGCCCCCTTCCGGTGGATCCGCGGTCGGCAGGTGGGCGGCCGCTCGATCATGTGGGGGCGACAGGTCTATCGCTGGAGCGATCTCGACTTCGAGGCCAATGCAACGGACGGCCACGGCACCGATTGGCCGATCCGCTACGCCGACCTCGCCCCTTGGTACTCGCACGTCGAGCGCTTCATCGGCGTCTCCGGTGCCAAGGAAGGGCTTGAGCAGCTCCCCGACGGCGAGTTCCTCCCCCCGATGGAGATGACCTGCGTCGAACAGCATGTCCGCGAGAAGGTGATGCAGGCCTTCGGGGGCCAGCGCGTCTGGACGATCGGGCGCGCCGCGATCCTCACCCGCCCGCACAATGGCCGCGCCGCCTGTCACTACTGCGGCCCCTGCGAGCGGGGATGCATCACACACTCCTATTTTTCGAGCAACGGTTCCACCCTCCCCGCCGCGGAGAAGACCGGCCGCCTCACCCTCCGCCCCTGGAGCGTGGTGAGCGAGGTGGTGCTCGATCCCAAGACCGGCCGCGCGAAAGGCGTCCGCGTCATCGATGCGCGCACGTTGGGGGAGATGGTCTACGAGGCGCGCGTCATCTTCCTCTGCGCCTCCGCCTTCGAATCGGTGCGCATCCTCATGAACTCCACGAGCGGCGCGCACCCACAGGGGATGGGGAACGCGAGCGGGACACTCGGCAAGTACATCATGGATCACCACATGCTCCATGGCGCCGGCGGGACGATGCCGGGGTTCGATGACTACACGACCACGGGGAGCCGCCCGAACGGGATGTACGTCGCCCGCTTCCGCAATACGAAGCGATCGAAGACGAGCGCGGACTTCCTCCGCGGCTATGGGATGCAGGGGGGTGCGGGTGGGCGCGGGCGTTGGTCGGGGCCCGGGTACGGCGCCGACTTCAAGCAGAAGCTCCTGACCGAGCTAAGTCCCTGGGGGATCGGGATAAACGGATGGGGGGAGATGCTCCCGCACGAATCGAACCATCTCGCCCTCGACGGCTCGGTGAAGGACAGGTGGGGAATCCCCACGCTCAGAATCACCTGCAAGTGGGGCGACAATGAGCGCGCGATGATGCGCGATATGGTGACCTCGGCCACCGAGATGCTCGAGGCCGCCGGCGCGACCAACATCTACCAGAATCGTCCCGACGTCCCGCCCGGGCTCTGCATCCACGAGATGGGCGGTGCGCGCATGGGGCGCTCCACTGACGTCAGCGTCTGCGATGCGAACAACGCCCTCTGGGAGGTTCCGAACGTGCTGGTCACCGATGGCGCCTGCATGGCGAGCTCCGCCTGCCAGAACCCGAGCATCACCTACATGGCGCTCACGGCCCGCGCCGCAGCGCTCGCGGTGGAGCGGATGAATCGAGGTGAGCTATGACAGTCTCCCGACGTGACGCGATCACGCGTGGGGCGGCGGCCCTCGCCGCGGCAGGGCTCCCCGCGACGCTGCACGCCACCAGCGCGACCATGCCCGAGCGCGCCCCAGACGCGACGGACCCCCTCCCTCCCTTCGCCCCCACCTACCGACAGAGCGTCGCGCGCTGGTGCTTCTCGAATCTCCCGCTCGACCAGCTCTGCCTCGATGCAAGGCGCGTCGGGGTGCAAGGGATCGATCTGCTCAGTGAGAACGAATGGGACGTCCCCGCGCGCCACGGGCTCCGCTGCGCGATTGCCAACGGCCCGGGGCCGATCCCCGACGGCTGGAACGACCCCAAGCGGCACGACACTCTCGTGGCGGAGAGCGAGCGCCTCCTCCCGTTGATCGCGAAGGCGGGGATCCCACAGATGATTGTCTTCTCCGGGAACCGGCGCGGCCAGAGCGACGGCGAAGGGATCCGAAACTGCGTCCGCGGCCTCCGGCGCATCCTCACCACGGCGGAGCACCTCGGCGTCACCATCGTGATGGAGCTCCTCAACAGCAAGGTCGACCACGCCGACTATCAGGCCGACCGCACGACCTTCGGCGTTGCGCTCGCCGAGGCGTTAGGGTCGGAGCGCTTCAGGCTCCTCTACGACATCTACCACATGCAGATCATGGAGGGGGATGTCGTGCGCACGATCGAGCGCTACGCCCCCTACATCGGGCACTACCACACCGCGGGGGTGCCGGGGCGGCACGAGCTCGATGAGACCCAGGAGCTGAATTACGGTCGGATCGCGCGGGCGATCGCCGGGACGGGGTTCCAGGGGTATGTGGCTCATGAGTTCATCCCCACCGGGATCCCGATGCGCCATCTGGCGGAGGCGGTGCGGCTCTTCGCCGGGTGAGGCCCACCAGACCCTATCAGCTCTGCTAGTGACGGGGCGTAGTTCTCACCTGTTTGATTTCGCTCTCCCGATGAGCGCCCGGACCCTCCCCGCCTAGCAGCCGACCACGGACCTCCCGAACGTCCTGGTCGCTGACGAGCACCAGCTCCTCCTCGACGTCTTCGCCTATCACGCCGGGACCTGAACCACGGTCCTCGGCATGGCGACGAGTGCGAGGAGCTCCTCGCACTCGTCGCCAATGGAATGACCGCGCGCGAGATCGGCCAGTGCCTCGGGATCACCGAGCGCACCGTGGCCCTCCACAAGGATCGAATGAAGGGGCGCCTCGCCGTCGGCTCGATCGTGGCGCTCGTGAACCTAATGGCGCGGAGCGGGTTTCGAGGCGCCTGAGTCAGCCCCGCGCGCGTTAGAAGAAGGGCTGGTAGCGCGGCTTCCAGATCCGGTCGTAGGTCAGCCCCACGCGGAGCTGAGAGTTGGTCCCGATCCCCCGCGTCGCCTTCACCTTCCCCTGGAAGACGAAGAGGTCCGCGGTCACCGAGAGGGAGAGCTCGCTCGCGAGCGGGATCACCAGATCATGGATCTGGTTATATCGGAGGGCGAGCTGCGTGGCGTTGTCGCGGCGCGCCGGGAGGAGATAGGTGAGGTCGTTACGCAGGCGATAGGTCATCGGCGCCGTCCCCGGCAGCGGCGCCTTCCCCACCGGCCGCAGATACTCGACACGCGACTGCACACCCACCTGCACATTCGGCTGACCGAAGTCGTTCTCGACCGCGAGGGAGGCCTCCCGGCGAGGCCAGCGCCCGTTCGCGGGCATCAGCACGCCCCCGAGGGCACGCACCACCTGCTGACGCGGATTCCTCTGCTGGGTGACGCGGTTCTCCGTCGGTGAGAATTCGGTATCGAGCTCGCCGCGCGCGAAGGGAAAGAGGCGTCCCAGCCACCCCTCGCCCGAGAGCGTCGGGCGATAAGTGGCATCGAGCCGGATGTCGTCGGCAGTCTCCGAGGCATCAGAGGAACCGTCAGCGGTCACCGTCTGTCGCCCATAGGCCACGGTGAGGCCATAGTCGGTCACCGCGGTCGGCATCGCCCGCGACAGGACGAGCCGTCCCCCCAAGGCGATCACCCAAGCATCCTGCGAGCGGATGCGGCTCTCGGGGACGGTGCCATACCCCTCGTTCCCCGCGACGTCGTTGACGAGCAGCGAGAGCGTCGGACGCTCGAAGGCGAGGGTGGTGAGGGGGACGAAGGCGGGGTCGGGACGCATCCACGCCGCCACCGAGTCGATCTGCGAGTCCCCCTTGGAGACGCGACGGATGCGCCGGAGCTCGGCGAGGAGGAGGTCCCGCATCGTGACGTCGGCCCCTACTACTGCGGGGTGATAGGTCCCGGTGGAGTCGGTGGTGAAGCGCCTACGTGCCCGCAGGGCCCGGGTGAAGAATCCGGCCCGGGCCCCATCGACCAGGACGTCAGTCGTCGCCACGCGATAGAGCACGTTGTCGCGGATGGGATGCCCCAAGACGGTATTCGTCGCCAAGTCGATCCCGTTGCTCACCAACTCCCCGCGCGCATCGGAGCGCAAAAGCGCCTTAAGGTCACCCCCAGAGAGGTCGAGAATCACAAGGCGGTCCTCGCTGAAAATCCACTCCTGGATCTCCTCCTCGTACAGCTTGCCGATCAGCGGCGGGAACTGGTCGAGTCGGGGGAGGACGGCGACCTCGGCCTCGCCGCGGACCCGCAGCACGCGCGCCATGAACTCCTCCCAGAGCGGCTTGGTAATCCGCCCGCGCGCCTCCTCCCGTTCCCCCCCGATGTCCTGATGCCGATCGAGGAGATCGGTGAAGGAGGGCACGAGCAGCTCGCCTCGGGGGAGACGCTGGACCGCCGCCATCGTGAAGAGCCGAGCCATCAGCGCGGTGTCGGCCGGGGTCCGGTCGTTCACCCGCTCATGGCGATGCTCCACCGCCGCGAGGGCGACGCGCCCCTCAACGGTCCGTTGGAACTCGAGATCGAGCTTCCCGACCGCCAGCCCGTTCGCCACGCCGCGCGCGACGAAGGCGGGGGTCCCGGGGCGCACATTCGGGCGCTCCGGGAGCTCAACCCGCGTCCGCATCACCTCGGGGGCCCACCGCACCGGCATATCAGCGAGGATCGCGTCCACGCCACGGATCTCACTCGCGATCTGCGCGTTGAGGGCGGGATCGAGATTCGACAGGACGACGATCGCCTCGACCCCGCGCTCGCGGAGCGCCGCGACCTCGCGCTGCACCGCGGGAACGGGGGCGTCGATGATGAAGTCGCCGAGTCGCGCGCGCGGCAACCGCTCGCGGACCGCGGGATTGGTCACCCCAATCAGCCCCACGCGCACCCCGTCGCGCGTGACGATGCGGTGCGGGACCACGAGGCCCGGCTTGGACGGGCGGAGGTTAACGGAGACCAAGGCGACCTCCGGAAAGGAGTCTCGCAAGGTGGCGAGCCCCTCCACACCGAGCGAGAGCTCGAACTCGTACGGTACGACCGCCGTCACCTCCATCGCCTGCAGCGCGGTAAAGTCGAGCATCGCCCGCCGCGCCGGGGCCACGTTCAGCTCGCCGCGCTGGTGCCCGAGGTCGATGCGCACTACCGCCCCCCCCTGTCGCATCGTCTCCTCAGCGAAACGGCGCATCAGCGTCGCACGAGGCCCTACCCCGCCGATGTTCATCGGGAGTTCGAAGACGCGGGACTCGAGCAAATCGATCCGGTTCATCACCCCGAGCTGCCAAGCGCGCGCATCAGTGGGCCAGATCGCGCCGGCCTCCTCGACGATGATGATTCGGTTCCCGCCCGGTTGCCGCAGCCGCGAGACCGTGAGTGTCGCCGGAACAATATCGGCGAAATCGAGTCGCTGCCGCGGATTCCGCAGCAACATCCCGAGGAGATCGGGGCCGGGTTGCCAGGGGTCCTGGAGCAGCACCCCGTTCTCGGATCGCAGGGCGCGCACCCGGTCGACACGCTCCGCAGAGGCACGATTTGCGAGCGCCCACTTGAGCTCCTCGCCCTCCGGCTCCGCCCCGGGGAGGAAGATGACTATCCCTGGCACGCGCCACGCCAAATGGCTCACCAGCGAGAAGGTGATCCCCTCAGCGTGCGCCTGCTCGGTGAGGAGCTCGTGCTCGTCCTGTTGACGCCTCGCCCCAAGGGCGCCAAGGCTCCGTCCGGTGTAGAGCACCGAGACGCGTGGGGCGGTGGGCGGCTGGGTCTGGGCCCCGCCCGCGGGCGGCAGGCCGACGATGCAGGCGAGGAGAAGACCGAGGCGAATGAGGGGGACGCGCATCACATCAAAGGTCGCCGCCTGCGGCCCGCCATGCCAGTTAGTCCGCTCAGGGGCCGTAGAGATCGCTGGGATCGAGCTGCGCAAGCTCCACCAGGAACCCCGCGATCGTCTCACAGACGGCATCGCGGAAGGCCACGCCCCTCTCTGGAGTCGCCGCGCGCGGGTCCCCGATCCCCGTGTCGCGCGTCACCTGCGTCCACCGGCGCGGCGCCCAGGCCCACCCTTCTCGAAAGGCGGCGACGCGCCAGGGGCGTGCCCGCCCATCCCCTGCCTCGGTGAGGGGCCGCACGAGCGCCGGCGCGATCCCCTGCATCACACTCGTCTCCAACTCCCCCGCGTGGTCGCCGAGGTCGGTGAAGAAGGGGCGCGCATCGACTACCTGCCACCAGTTGAGCGTGCAGAGGAAGACCGCGGTGGTCGGCTGCAATTCCCGGATCATCCACTTGAAGTCGTTCCCGCCATGGCCATTGAAAATCAGTAGCCGCCGGATCCCCTGCTCCTCGAGCGCCTGCACGAGATCGCGCAGCAGCGCGAGCTGCGTCGTGGGATTCATGTTGAGCGTGAGCGGGAGGTCGAGCTGGGTGGTGTTCACGCCGAAGGGGACAGTTGGGAGCACCGCGACGCGCGCGCCGCGTGCCCAGGCGAGGCGCGCCGATTCTGCCGCCAGCACATCACATTCGATTGTGTCGGTGCCATACGGCAGATGATGGTTGTGAGGTTCGGTTGCGCCCCAGGGGAGGACGGCGACCTGGTAGCCCGCGGCACGGACCGAGGGGAGGGCTTGTTCGGCGAGGATCCAGGGACGGTCGTTCATCGGGGTCACTCCGACGTGGCGGATGCTCGCTCAACGGCAGGAAGATGGGGAGGAATGGGGACGACCAAATATGGACCATCGACCCGCCCGACGCTCCACTCACGCTCCCGGCGACCCCCTCGTTCGCGCCCGTCATGCGATATTTTAGAGACAGACGACCATCTTGACGTCGCGGGCATTGGTGTCCACGCGTCGCGAGGGATCGTGCCCTCGCTGTTGCCGCTCCCCTCCCCTCCTCGACCGGGCTCTACCATGCTCCGACCCCTGCGCCTCCTCTCCGTCCTCGCTGCCCTCGCCCCCGCGCTCGCCCCTCACGCGCTCACCGCCCAGCGCGGGATCGCGCCGGTCGCGTCGGCCCGCCCGATGGTCGACACCACCGCCCTCACCCGCCTCAGCCTCCGAAACGTCGGGCCGGCAAACATGATGGGCCGTTCGACCGACATCGAGGGGGTCCCGGGGAACCCGAACCTCGTCTACGTCGGCACGGCCGCCGGCGGCGCCTGGAAGACCACGAACGCGGGGACCACCTGGAGCCCGCTCTTCGACCGGCAGTCGACCCTCGCCATCGGCGACCTCGCGCTCGAGCCCGGTAATCCACAGGTGATCTATGTCGGGACCGGCGAAGGAAATGTCCGCAACTCGGTCTCCTTTGGGCGCGGCGTCTTCAAGTCGACCGACGGCGGGACCTCCTGGACGAACATTGGGCTCACCGACACTCGGCACATCGCGCGCGTGATGGTCCACCCCACCGAGCGGCAGACGGTCTTTGTCTGCGCGGTCGGCCATATGGCAGGGCCGAATGCGGAGCGTGGTGTCTTCGTCTCGCGCGACGGTGGCACCTCCTGGACCAAGACCCTCTACACCGACGACCGCCACGGGTGCGCCGATCTCGACATCGACCCGGTGAACCCGAACATCGTCTATGCGGCGATGTGGCAGTTCGATCGCAAACAGTGGACCTTCCGCTCAGGCTCCGAGCAGGGCGGCATCCACAAGTCGATCGACGGGGGCCGTACCTGGAAGAAGCTCGGCGGCGGGCTCCCGGCGCTCATCGGCCGCATCGGAGTGAAGGTCGCTCCGTCGAGCCCGAACACGGTCTACGCGATCCTCGAGTCCCGCAAGGAGGGCTACGTCTGGCGGAGCGATGACCACGGCGAGACCTGGCGCCGCGTCTCCGACGATGCCAAGACGATCTGCCGCGGCTATTACTACTCCGATCTCCGCGTCGATCCGGTAGACGCGGACCGTGTCTACGCGATCGCCTGCAACCTCTCCGTCTCGATCGATGGTGGCCGGACCTTCCGCACCATCTCGCAGCGCATCCACGGCGACCATCATGGCCTGTGGATCGACCCGACCGATCCCGCGCGCGTCTGGCAGGTGAACGACGGCGGCATCGCGGTCTCGCACGACCGCGCCGAGACGTGGCGCTTCCCGAACCAGTTCGTGCTCGCGCAGTTCTACCAACTGCACGCCGACAACCGGGAGCCCTTCTACTTCCTCGGCGGTGGCCTGCAGGACAACGGCAACTGGGTGGGCCCGAGCCGCACGCGCGACCCGCTCGGTATCCTCGTCGACGACTGGAACCTCATCTCGTACGGGGATGGCTACTACCAGGTGACGCACCCCGATGACCCCGATTACTACGTTACCGACGCGCAGGGCGGGATGGTCTTCCGCACGCGGATGCAGACCCGGGAGCAGGAGGACATCTCGCCGCAGCCGCGGCGCAACGACGGCGGTCCGGTGAATCAGCTGCAGTACCGCTTCAACTGGAATGCGCCGGTCGTCGCCTCACCTCACGATGGCAAGACGCTCTACTTCGGCGCGCAGGTGCTCTTCAAGTCGACTGACTTCGGTGGGACCTGGACCGCGATCTCGGGCGATCTCACCAAGAACGATACCACCCGGCACGGGTGGGCGGGCGGTCCCGCGATGCTCGAGGCGACGACCGCCGAGTTCTACAACACCATCTACAGCGTGGCAGAATCGCCGGCGCAGGCGGGCCTCCTCTGGGTCGGCACCGACGATGGCCTCGTGCAGCTCACGCGAGACGGCGGGCGCACCTGGGCCCGCGTCGATGCGCGGATCCCCGGCGTCGGACCGGAAGCCGTGGTCAGCCATATCGAGGCGAGCCGCCGGGCCCCATGCACGGCGTACGTGACCTTCGAACGGAAGTTCATGGACGACCTCAAGCCATACGCCTTCCGCACCACCGACTGCGGCGCTACCTGGACGAGCCTAGCCGGGAACCTCCCCGAGGGAGCGTATCTCCAGGTGCTACGCGAGGATCCCAAGAATCCCAATGTGCTCTACGCGGGGACGGAGATCGGGCTCTACGTGAGCGTCACCGGCGGCGGTGACTGGTTCCGCCTCGGCGGCAACCTGCCCGCCGTCCCTGTGCACGAGGTGCTCGTGCACGGGCGCGAGAACGACCTCATCGTCGCGACGCATGGCCGCGGGGCGTGGATCCTCGACGACGCCTCGGTGATCCAGGAGCTCGCCGCAGCGGCCGCGAAGCCGGCCTATCTCTTCGGGATGCGCACGGCGACGCGGTTCGCCACCAAGATGAACAAGGGCTCCCTCGGCGACGACCTCTTCCGCGGACCGAACCCGGCGTATGGCGCCATCATACGCTACTATTTGAAAGCGGCGCCAGCGGCGGGGACCCCGTCGAAGTTGGAGATCGTCGACGAGACCGGGCGGGTGATCCGTACGTACGCGAAGATCCCGACCGCAGCGGGGATCAACACCACCGCATGGGACCTCGCGCACGAGGCGTCACGCCCGCGGCGTGCCCCCGCGGCGGACGTCGCCCTAGGGGATGATGGCGAGGGCAGCTTTGGCGGCGGGGGGGGGCCACGCGCCCTCCCCGGCCGCTACACCGTACGTCTCACCATCGGAACGCAGGTGCTCGAGCAGCCGGTGACGGTGCGCGTCGATCCCACCGCCCGTACCACACCTGAGGGGCTGAGCGCGCAGTTCGACCTCGCGATGCAGTTGCGGGACCTCGTCTCGCAGGCGAATGACACCCTCCGCGCACTCGACGCGCGGAAGGGGGAGCTCGAAGCGCGTCGCCGCGCGGCCGAGGCGCTCCCGAACCAAGAGGGGGCCGCGGTGGTGAAGTCACTGACGATGGAGCTGGCCGAGGTCGACACGCTGATCACAACCCTCACGAAGCCGGCGAACTACCCCTACTGGAGCGAGGGGCCGCGCGTGACCGAGCGGCTCGGCGGCCTCCAGCGCAACGTCGATGCGGGGCACTTCCCGCCGACGGCGCCGCAGCAGGCGCTCTCGCGCGAACTCGCGACCGAGCTCAAGCAGGCGCTCGACCGCGTGCAAAAGTTCCTGGGGCGCTACCTGACGATGTGAGGGGGGGGTCGATGAGCTGCTTGAGTGAGGTGGCGTCCTACGGGCTGGCGGCGCCGACTATTCCTCGGTTCGTGAGGGAGGTATCCCCACCGTAATGCGCTAGCAGACGCGGATCCATCACACGGTGCCAAAGCGGCGGGACGAAGGCCAGCAGGACCATCGCCGCATAGCCCTGCGGGAGGCGTGGCGCCTCCGTCACATGCCGCAGTGCCTGGTACCGACGCGCGGGATGCATGTGATGGTCGCTGTGGCGCTGCAGATGGAAGAGGAAAATGTTCGATGCAAGATGATCGCTGTCCCAGCTGTGCACGTGCCCGCAGCGTTCGTAGCGCCCATCCGGGCGTCGCTCGCGGAGGAGTCCGTAATGCTCGAGGTAGTTGATCGCCTCGAGCAAGGTAAACCCGACCACCGCCTGCAGCGCCAGCCAGGGCGCGATCATCGGCCCGAAGGTGAGCAGGAGTCCGCCCGCGAGGATGGCCGTCAACGCCCAGCCCTGCACCACCTCGTTCGCGACCGTCCATTGACTACGCCCGAGCTTCGCGAGGCGCGCGCGCTCGATTGCAAGCGCGGAGCGCAACGACCCGATCACCGTGCGCGGCCAGAAGGCGTAGAAACTTTCGCCGTACCGCGCGCTCGCCGGGTCAACAGGGGTCGCCACGTGCACATGATGCCCGCGGTTGTGCTCGATGTAGAAGTGCCCATAGGCGCTCTGCGCGAGGGCGAGACGGCTGCACCAGCGCTCGACGGTATCATGTTTGTGCCCTAGTTCGTGCGCCGCGTTGATCGCGAACCCCGCGACGACACCGACCGTCAGCGCGAGCCCGAGCGCGTCGGCCACGGAGAGGCTCCCGGAGGCCCAGAGCATACAGGCGACGACCACGCCGGCGTACTGCAGCGGGAGAAACGCCATCGTGCACCAGCGGTAGTAGCGGTCATCCTCGAGTTGCGCGAGAACGCGTTCCGAGGAATTCGTCGCATCGGTGCCGACCCACAGGTCGAGCAGGGGGAGCACGAGGAAGCTGACGATCGGCCCGAGGTACCACGCGACCGTCGATCCCGTCACATGGGCGAGCAACGCCGCCACGAACGGGGAGAGCGGGATCGCTAGGGCGAGAAGCCAGGCGTAACGCTTAGGGTCGGGATAACGGCGGCCATCGGATGGCATGCTGCAACATATCCCGTGGAACGCGGGCCCGCCCGCCGGAGTAGACGCCGAACGGGACGGCCGGCAACACGGCGACGCGTACCCCCTGCTACTCCGCGCGCCGCGCCGCCTCCCCATCAACCGGTTCCGCGGGGATAGTGTCGGTGCCGTACGGGAGATGGCGATTGTGCGCCTTCGTCGCTCTCCACGGGAGGACAGCCACTGCATAAGACGTCGCACAGACGGCGGAGAGCGGGAGATTGGCGAGGGAAATAGCCCTCGAGACGCGCCCTCGCCGCCCCACCCCGTCAACCGACCTAGCCGCTCAACCCGGTCCGCTATACGTTTTTAACCGGCCCCTCTCACCGTCCCGTGAGCCCCCGCCGCCTCCTCCCCCGCTGCCTCGCTCTCGTCTTCGCCGCCGCCGGTTGCGCAGGTGACGGGTCCACGGGGCTCATCGCATCGAACGGTCCCGGTGCCCTCGGCGGCGAACTCCGGGTCCGTCGCTGGTCGGATGCCCGCGCCTGGCCTTTAGGGCGCATCCCCGCCGCGGGTGACACGGTCGTCGTCCCCGCCGGCACCCTGATGCGGCTCGATGTCTCGCCGCCCGCGCTGGCGGGCCTCGACATCCAGGGCGTCGTCGAGTTCGAGCGCGACATGGACCTCTCGCTCAGCACCGGCTTCATCCGCATCGAGGGCGCCCTACGCATCGGCACCCTACAGGCCCCATACACCAAGCGCGCCACCATCACCCTCACCGGCCCGACCGCCGGCGATGCCATCCCGGGGATGGGCACCCGCGTGATCGGTGTCTTCCCCGGCGGCGAGCTCACCCTCATCGGTGAGACGCGCACCGCCTGGACTCGGCTCAATGCGTCCGCCCCTTCCGGGGCGCGCACCCTCACGATGCGCGACGACATCGACTGGCGCGCCGGGGACCGCATCGTCATCGCCCCGTCGGGCTTTGAACCGACGCAAGCTGAGCAGCGGCGTATCAGTGCCGTGAGCGGCCGCACCGTCACGCTCGAAACCGGCCTGCAGCATCCGCACTACGGCGACCTGCAACTGATTGCGGGACGCACGGTCGACGAGCGGGCCGAGGTCGGACTCCTGACGCGGAACATCCGCATCCAGGGCGCCGGCACCGGAATCATCGATGGCGTTCCTCAGTCGGCGGATGGGATCGGCGGACATATCATGATCCTCGCTGGCGCCACGGCCTCCGTGCTGGGCGTCGAGCTCGCGAACATGGGGCAGCGCGGTAAGCTCGGGCATTACCCCATCCATTGGCATCTCGCCGGCGCCGTCCCGCAACAGTTCATCCGGAACAGCGCCATCTGGCGCAGCAACAACCGCTGCGTCACCGTGCATGGGACGCGGCAGCTCGAGGTGCGTGACAACGTCTGCTATGACCACCTCGGCCACGGCTACTTCCTCGAGGATGGCGGCGAGACGCAGAACGCGCTCCACCACAACCTCGGTGTCCTCTCGCGGCGTCCTGCCGTCGCCGATCGGCTCCTCCCGAGCGATGATCGCCCCGCCACCTTCTGGGTGACCAACCCCGACAACAGCCTCATCGGGAACGTCGCCGCTGGCTCCGACGCCTTCGGCTTCTGGTACGCGCTCCCCGACAATCCGCGCGGCTTCTCCGCCGGGCAACCCGACCGCCCGAACCGTACGCCACTCCTCGCCTTCACGAACAACGTCGCACACTCCAATCGGCAGACTGGGCTCCACGTCGACGACGGCCCACTCGCCGACGGCACCACCGTTGGGACATCATACCAACCGCGCGCCGTCCCCTCGCAGGTCGGCTCCGCCACCGTCCCCGCGTACTTCATGGGGTTCACCGCGTACAAGAACAGCGGGCGCGGCGTCTGGCTCCGGGGCCGCGATCACTTCCTGAGCGGGGCCGTACTCGCCGACAACGGCATCGGCGCCACCTTCGCGAGCGCGATGAGCTACCTCACGAGCTCCCTCGTCGTCGGGCGCACCGCGAACCTCGTCACCTCGCGCGACCTCTACCGCGGCTTCGAGTTCTACGACGGCCCAGTCGGCGCACGCGATGTCACCTTCGCCGGCTTCAGCGGAAACGGGCTCATACCGTGGAGCGCGCTCGGCTTCAACCGGAACGGCGGGGGCGGCAACGCCTTCGCGCTGAGTACCCTCAACAGCGCGCACAACCTCACCTTCGTCGAGTCGAACGCCCTTTACATCGACACCCCGGTCCCCACAAAGGACGGCGACAAGACGGCGGTCTTCGAAGACCTCACCGGCTCCCTCACCGGAACTGCCGGCCGATGGGTCACCGCCAACACCCCCTTCCTGACGACCGCTGATTGCATGCTGCGCGGCGCCTGGAATGCACAGATCTGCCCCGGGCCTTACCTACGCGCCATCGTCGAGGGGAGCGGTACCGCTGCGCCGATCGCCCCCGTTGACATCGTGCGTGACGGGACCGCGTCGGAACGATTCGTCGGGTCGGGCACCTCGACTAGCCGCGTCATCTTCGCGGCGATGCCGAGCCGGCGCTATGACCTAACGCTCAGACAGTTCCCGACGACGCTCACCCTCCGGCTGCAGGAGGCACGTGCGGGCGAGTGGCTCCTCTTCTCGGTTGGGCTACCCGGGCGGCCTGTCTCGGTGCTGAGCGGGAGCACCGCCGTCCCCGAGGTCGCGACCCCCGCACTTGTCGGGGCGGGGAGCACGATGGCGCTCGCGTGGGACGCCAGTCAGCAGCGGCTGCACGTTAAGGTGCTCGTACCGACGTCATCCACGCAGGGATTGGTCACGATTCGCGTGCGGCCCTAACCTGACGGCGCCGTTCGATCATTAGCCTTGAGCGCCTAGGTCCGCCTCACACTCGCGGATCTCCGGGCGGAGCCCAGCGTCTCGCGGTATCGCCAGCGCGGTACGGTTGGGGCGATGCCCTCCATCTCGTCCCGCCGCGGCATCCCGATGGTGACCGTACGCACCATCCGGGGGGGTATGTCCGTCCAACTGGCGGCGCCTACTCGGAGGTACTCCGCCTAATGCATGATCCTTCGGTGCAAGTCAAAGAGGAGGGATGCGGGAAGGTGACTTTGGCCGCCGCAGCATGACATCTCTCATCGGCCCGCGAGGGCGCCGGGCTCCTCGTCCGCTAAACAGCCCGCGAAGCGCACCGGCGCGGAGGCGGTAGCGCCGAAGCCCGCTTCCCGCTACTTGCGAGGCAGCGGTCCCGAACCTATGCTCTCAAAAACCGACCGAGTTTCCTTTCGAGGCCGCCGGTCACAGCGGCGCGTTCCCGTTCTCCACGCAGAGGTCTGCCACTATGCCACGAAAGGCCCAACGCCGCCGAGCGGCTACAGTCATTCTGCTCTCGGCCTTCGCCTCGTTCCTGCTTTCAGTCGCACTTTGGTTCACGGGGAACCGAGATCAAGGACTCTACGTGGGACTCTGGGTCCCATCTATTCTCTCCTTCGGGAGCGTTGCACTCCTAATCCACGGGGATACCGATGTCTAACCTGACGCTTTTCGCAATGGGACTGGTCATCGCCCTGCCGGCAGGAATCGTCGTGGTGGCACTGCTACGCGCCGCCGTCGCTGACGGGAAAGCAGGCAACGTCTCCTAGGGCTGACGCCCACCACCGAGAGGTCGGTTATGTCGCGTCGCATCCGTGTGCGCTGGCCAGTGTTGTTGGGCCTGCCGGTACTCCTTGCGTGTGCCGCCGAGCGGCAGCCGGTGGAGCCTCCCTTTGTTGACCTCGTGCAGGACGGGTCAGTTGCCGTGGCCGTGCTGGTAGACACCGTCTCGGCGGGTGGGGTGGCGTCGGTACGGTTCGGGAATCGCTCGGACCAGATTTATGGCTTCAATCCCTGTGAGCGCGTGGTGCAGCGCCGGGTGAGCAGCGAATGGAACACGCATCGCGAACCCCTGCGGGCGTGCAACAAGATGCTCTACCTGCTGGACGCTGGGCAGGAACGTATCGAGCGGGTGGATTTGCCGCGGGACATCGCGCCCGGCGAGTATCGCCTCGTGTTCGCGTTCAGCGCGTTGTCGGGCTCGCAGGGGGCCGTGCGGGCAGCGAGCGGGGCTTTCCGGGTGCGCTGAGGGGGGCCGCGCCATCACCGGGAGCCCGGCCCGCGAGGGCGCCATCAATGAGCGTCTTCCAGGGTCCTGCCGGGGTCCACATGGCCTGCAGGTCGCGCAGCGCTTGCGTCGGATCAGCTTTGTCATCAAGCACGCGCCAGACGTAGGTCATCGCCGAGGCGCGGTAGTTAGTTTGGCAGTGCACCAGAATCCGGCGGCCCTTCAGGCGGTCCATCGCTGCGCGGAACGCCTCCAGGTGCTGAGCCTCAGGTTTGTCCCATGGCACCGGGATATGCACGAACTCGATGCCCTGACGTGACAGCAGGGCCGGCTCCTCGGCGATAGCACCGCGCGACGACGACGGCGCCAGGTAGATCACGGCCTCGATACTCTCCTTCTCGCGTAGCGAGGCAAGGCTGGCCGCATCGGGCTGGCCGGAAAGAACCAGGCGAGGACCAAGCCGCTGGACATTTATGGCTTTCAGGGTGGGGTCCGGCGGCAGCACGGCCTCCTGGGCGCACAGCGGGGCGCCGGCGAGGTAGCAGAAGCCCGCGACCAGCCCGGCGGCCTGCAGGGACAGGGCTTTGTTCACAGAGTGACGCTCTCCAAGGCGGTGGAGCTCGGAATTAGGGTCGCACGAGCGAGTGGAATTCGCTGATTATACCGCTCGATAGCCAGCCGCACTAGCGCGGACACCCACTCCTCTCGGGAACGATTTTCCACGGGACCTCAGTGCGATGGGTGGTGCCAGATGAATCAGATGCACCCAACGCCAACCCGATTGAAATTCCTATCCCGATAGTCTATCTACGGGGATGGGTCCCGGAAGTGGCTGCCCACAAGGCTCGCCGTTCACCGAGCCGTTTGACCGTTCACCAGATGGGCCGACACCTTCGATGCGGGGCGACGTTCCAATGCGAATGCGACGGCTCATTCTCTTCCTTGCCCTCCTGGCCTTCATCCCCCCGCTCCAGCTGGCCGGGCAGAGCGCCCCTAGGCTCCGCGGGGTGGTGCTCACCCCCGAGAAGTCACCTGTCCCGGGGGTCAACGTCTTCATCGTCGAGACGCTCGAGGGTGCCCTCACCGACTCGGTGGGGCGCTTCAGCATCGCGCTCTCCGGGGGAGGCCTCCCCGCCACCCTCCTTGCCCGCCGAGTGGGGTTCCGGCAGTTCCAGCGGGTGGTCACCGCCACTGATACCACGGGCGGAGTTGCGATCACCCTGACCCGCGGCGCGACCTCGCTCGCCCCCATCACGGTGCAGGCCGGCGCCATCACCGCCGGCAACGAGCGGGGCGCCACCCTCACCTCGCTCGAGGTGGTCACGACCCCGGGGACCGCTGCTGACATCAATCGTGCCATCCAGCTGCTCCCCGGCGTGCAGCCGGTGGATGACGGCACTGCGTTGTTTGTGCGGGGCGGCGACTACACGGAGACCAAAGTCTTCATCAACGAGGCCGTGCTCCTCAACCCGGCGCAGCTCCTCACCCCCAGCGGGACCTTCGTCGGGACCGTGGACCCCTTCCAGCTCGATGGGATCTTCTTTTCCTCCGGCGGCTTTGGTGCCCGCTACGGCAACGCACTCTCCGGTGTCGTCGGACTCCGCACGCGGGGGGCCGCCACCCGCCACGCCGCCACGTTAGGCGGCGGGCTGGCGGCCTGGTCAGCCGATGGTGCCCTGCGCGCCAGCGAACACCTCACGCTGCGCGTGGCAGGCAACCGCAATGACCTGTCCCCCTTCCTCCGCCTCAATTCCAACCCACGAGGCTTCGCGCCGCCGCCACGCGGTCGTGACCTCAGCGCCAGCGCCACCTACACGTACGGGCTCGCCGGCGAGGTGAAGGTGTACGCGGTGGACCAGACCAACGTGATCGGCATCCCCATCGACGACCCTGGCTTTCGTGCCACCTTCGACTCTGATGTCGCTTCCAACCTGCTCGTTGCCACGTGGAAGGATGTTCGCGGCGCCTTCGCGCCCCTCGTGAGCGTCAGCCGCAGCCGCCTCGATCGTCGCGAGGGCTTTGGCGCCTTCAACCTGAACGCGGGCCAGGACCTGCGCACGCTCTTCGGCCAGCTGAGCTGGGAGCGCTCGCCCGGTACCACGCTTCGCCTCGGCGCCGAGGTGGAACACCTGGTCTCGGACATGCGGGGATCGGTGCCGGTCGGTGACGACCGCCGACCCGGGGCGCGCACGACCGTATGGCGGATTGACCGGCCCGGCACACGCACCGGCGCGTTTGTCGAGGGCGACCTGCAGCCCCTCCCCACATTGCGCATCGTCCCCGGCCTTCGCGCCGATCGTTCCACGCTCACCGGTCGCACCACCCTTGACCCCAGGGTGAACGCGGCCTGGCAGCCGGGGGGCGCCCTCAGCCTCACCGCCGCCTGGGGCATCTACCACCAGGTCCCCGACCCGTTGTTCTACAGCGACTCCCTGGGGCGCTCGGGCCTGCCCAGCATGCGCGCCGAACAACGCGTGCTGGGTGTGCAGTGGGGTGAGCCCAGCACGACCCTCATCCGCGTCGAGGCTTACGAGAAGCACTACCGCGACCTCTCGCTCCTCAGTCGCGACAACCTCGTGGCAACCGACGGCGTGGGACGGTCGCGTGGGATGGACCTCTTCTTCAAGGGTCGCATCCCGGGGCTGGACATCGAGACCCGCACCACGCTCAACCTCCTCCAGGCCCGCCGCACCGCACCGGAAACCGGCACCACCACACGGGCGGCCTTCGACGTCCCTCGGTCCTATTCCTTCATCGCCGAGAAGCTCCTGCCACGCGGCTGGCGCTCCGCGCTCACCTGGCGCACCTCCAGTGGCCGGCCGTACACCCCGGTCGCATCCGCCGCCTTCGACACCACCAGTGACATCTGGGTGCCGCGCTTCGGCGTACCCAACTCGGGACGCTTCCCCGACCTGAAGCGCCTGGACCTCTCAGCCTCGTGGTATCGCCCCCTGCGCCCTGGCGTCCAGAGCGTGCTGTACCTGTCGCTCTCCAACGTGTTCGACCGCGACAACACCCAGGGATGGAAGTACTCCGACGACTACCGCACCCGCACCCCCGTTCGTTCCATCTTCAACCGCTCCGTATACTTCGGGGCCTCACTGATCTGGCAGTAGGAATCCTCCTCATGCGACTCATTCCTTCCCTCGCCCTCGTGGCCGTTGCGGCCACTTCCCTCCGCGCGCAGGCGCCCGCCGGCACGGCGCGCTGGGCCGACTCCATCCACGTGCTCCTGTCGATGGACCAGGTGCGCCTTGGCACCGATGTCGACCAGGCCATTGCCCTCGCCGAGCGGGTGTTGAGTGTCACGCCCAACGACGGCGTCATGATGCACTACAAGGGCTATGCGCTCTACACCAAGGCCGGACGCATGATCGGCAGCGGGGCCAAGGAGGAGGAGATCAAGGCCTTGCTCGAGGAAGCCGACGACATCCTCGAGCGCTCGGCGTCGCTTGTGAAGTGGCCCGAGACGCCCGCGCTGCGGTCGGCGGTGATCAACCAGATCATCGGCGTGAGCGGGATGATGGCAGGGATGCGCCTGGGTTCCACGGCCGACGGGCTGATGGACGATGCGGTGGCGATCGGCCCCGACAACCCGCGGGTCTTCATGCTTCGCGGCGTCTCGGCGATGTACAAGCCCAAGATGTTCGGCGGCGGGATGGACAAGGCTGAGCGTGACCTCAAGCGTGCGGTGGAGCTCTTTGCCAACGACATGCCGGCGTCGCCGAAGCCGCGCTGGGGCCATGCCGAAGCGTGGGCCTGGCTTGGCCAGGTGTACGCCGCCGAGAAGCGGGTGCCGGAGGCACGCGAGGCGTATGCGCGTGCGCTGGCCCTGGTGCCCGAGTACGGCTGGGTGAAGTTCCGGCTGCTGCCTGCCCTCGACAAGGGCAAGTCCTAACATGCAGCTTCGCGGTCGCACGCTCGGGTGGTACCTGGTGGCGTGGGTGCCGTTTGCGGTGTTCTATTCAGTCCCCGCTGAATGCGCCACCCCACCTGGACGCAGCGCGGACGCCGCCAGCGCGAGAATGGATTTGACGCCAAAGAGAAAAGTCCCCGCAACCCATTGGGCTACGGGGACTTACCACGATAGCTGGGGCGGGACTCGAACCCGCGACCCCGGCATTATGAGTGCCGTGCTCTAACCGGCTGAGCTACCCAGCCACACCTTCCAGAAACCACGAGGCGGCCGGTTCGGATGAACCGACCGCCTCGCACATAGCGGGGGCGGGATTTGAACCCGCGACCTTCGGGTTATGAGCCCGACGAGCTACCAGGCTGCTCCACCCCGCGGTAGTAGGGGAAAAGTAGACCGGCGCCCCCGCGGATTCAAGGTGCTGATCGCGCTCGGCCGCTCGCCCTCAGGGATCCACGAACCGATAGAGGAGCTCCCCTTCCCGAACCATCCCGAACTCCTCTCGGGCGATCCGCTCCTGGGTCACGGGGTCCGACTCCACCAACCGCTTCTGCTCCCGTAGCTCCCGTACCACCCGCTCGAGGGAGTCGACCCGCGCCCGGGCCTCTCGGACCCGTCCACGCTGCCGCAGGAGATCGGTGGTCCCGTACTCCCCCCCCTGCACCGCCCAGAAGGCGACGAAGAGCCAGAACCCCCACAGCGCGAGTCGACGCGCGATCGCCTTGGGGTCCCGCTCCGCCGGCCGCCCCTTCGCCATCACCCCTCGATCCCATAGAGCGCGCCACCCGGGAACTCGGCGTGCCCCCCCAACTCCGCCTCGATCCGCAGGAGCTGATTGTACTTGGCCACGCGATCGGTCCGGCTCGCCGACCCGGTCTTGATCTGACCCGCGTTGGTCGCGACGGCGAGGTCGGCGATGAAGGTGTCCTCGGTCTCGCCGGACCGATGCGAGATGATCGAGGCATACCCGTTCCGCCCCGCCATCTCGATCGTCTCGAGCGTCTCGGTGAGCGTCCCGATCTGGTTCACCTTCACGAGGATCGCATTCGCGACATCCTCCTCGATCCCGCGCGCGAGGAACTCGACATTCGTCACGAAGAGGTCGTCGCCGACGAGCTGCACCCGATCCCCGATCGCCTCGGTCATCTGGCTCCACCCCGCCCAATCCCCCTCGGCCAATCCGTCCTCGATCGAGACGATGGGATACTTATTCAGCCACTTGGCATACATCTCGATCATCTGCTCGGCGGACTTGGTCCCCGCTCCGCTCTTCTTGAAGGTGTACTTCCCCTTGCTGAAGAGCTCGCTCGCCGCACAGTCGAGCGCGAGCGCGATCTCGATGCCCGGCGCGTAGCCCGCGGCCTCGATCGCCTCGATCACCACGTCGAGCGCGGCCTGATCGCTCGCGAGGTCGGGCGCGAAGCCCCCTTCGTCACCGACGCCGGTCGAGAGCTTTCGCTTCACGAGGACCTTCTTGAGCGCGTGGAAGACCTCGGTCCCCATCCGAAGCGCCTCGCTGAAGCTCGTCGCCCCCACAGGGACGATCATGTATTCCTGGAAGTCGACGGTGTTGGTCGCATGCGCGCCGCCGTTCAGGATGTTCATCAGCGGCACCGGCAGCGTGCGCGCCATCGGGCCGCCGAGGTACTTGTGCAACGGGAGGTCGACACTGGCCGCCGCCGCGCGCGCCGACGCCATGGAGACGGCGAGCATCGCGTTGGCCCCGAGCTTCGCCTTGGTCTTGGTGCCGTCGAGGGCGAGGAGGGTGCGGTCGATGGTAAGCTGCTCGGTGACGTCGAGCCCGAGGAGCGCGGGCTCTATCAGGCGGGTGACATTCGCGACCGCCTTCTGGACCCCCTTCCCGAGGTAGCGCCTGGCGTCGCCATCGCGCAGCTCGTTCGCCTCGTGCTCACCGGTGGAGGCGCCACTGGGGACGGCGGCGCGGCCATAGGTGCCATCCTCGAGGATGACGTCGGCTTCGACGGTGGGGTTGCCGCGGGAGTCGAGGATCTCACGGGCCTGGACGGCGAGGATGGTGGACATCAGGGGTCAGGTGACAGGGGTCAAGTGACAGGTCGGACGCCTGAAAGATATCGGGTCAGGAGGCGCCGTACGGTGGGGAGACGATGCCGTACCGCTCGCGGGCACAGGCGGCCATCGCCTCGTAGGTCCGCCGAGCGAGGCCCTCGCGATCGTCGTAGGTGAGACCGGCGGTCGGGATCGGGGGGAGGTAGTGCAGATGGATCGTCCCGGGGTACACCCGGAAGCGTCCGCGCGGGGCGCGCTCGAGTACGCCGTACACGAACATGGGGACCACGGGGACCTGCGCCTGTATGGCGAGGACGAAGGGGCCCTTCTTGAACGGGCGCAGCGGGTAGGCGCGCCCCCGGGTCCCCTCGGGATAGACGCCGACCGAGGCGCCGGCGCGGATGCGCTCGGTCGCGGTGGTGTAGGCCCCGAAGGCCGCCTTCCGATTCGCCCGCTGGATCGGGATCATCCCCGCGCGACGCATCGCGGGTCCGAGGATCGGCACACGAAAGAGCTCCGCCTTCGCGACGAACTTGATCCAGGGAAGATGCCCGGCGAGCGCCAACACATCGAGGATGCTCAGGTGGTTCGCGACGAAGATGTGCCCCGCCCCCTGCTTCTGCTCCA